>JBDSKY010000263.1:0-6842 GCA_039916675.1 Bdellovibrionia bacterium | reverse complement strand
TTGATGGATTAGGAGTTAAGAAATTAACTCCGGGATTCATTGACGTAACTAACTGCAATGTTGTTAAGAAAAATCGAGAGAAATTAAAGAATGACCAAGAGGTCAGAACCTATATCTAGATTTGTCTAGATTTGGGAGAGCGGATTTGGTAATAGCAGGGCCTCTGGATCTCGTGTGCGGCGATCAAATCTTAGATCGCTGAATATGTTGGAGCGTAGCTCAGTGGCAGAGCACCGCCTTCACACGGCGGGGGTCGCAAGTTCAACCCTTGTCGCTCCAACCATTTTTGGATGGTAGAATTAAAAGTTGAGAGGCCAGTACCAGTAAGAGACGATGTGAGGTCTCCGTGTTTACGCGAGCGCAAAAGCGCGAGCAGCTGCAAGAGAAAACTATCGACAAGCCCAAAGTCTGAAGCCAACTGTAAAACATGTACAGGAGCCTTCAGCAGCTGCTCAAGAAGAGGAAGCTTCAAATACAATGGGGGCGCTTCCGAGTTTTAAGAAGAACGCTCCTCGCCGAGTTCAATTGACTGGTCCAGGAAGTTCAAGACTAACTGGTACCTACTAGACACCTGTCGCGGTACTACCAATCGTGGTCAAGATTTAGGGCTTCATTCTTTTTTAATCCCAGCCTTTGGGTTGGGACTGATTTCGATAAATGCTTTTTGAAAGGCGTCAACAATTTGAGGGGAAAAATTTGAAAATTCCTTTTTCATTTCAGTAAAAGGATCAATTGCCTCCTCGTCTGTTTTTCTTGAAATACTTTTTTGAATGATACGCATAAACTCATCGCTAATTCCAACAATCTCACTCACTCTGCTAATGAGTCTGCTGGTGGTCGATCGGGCTCCCTGAGTTCTTCGCTGATGATGTTGAAGGGTAGCCTGGAGAACGGAAGGATGCATTCCTCTAATTTCAGATAGAATCTTATGCCCGATTGCAGGGTGTTGATTGAAGAGTGTCAGTTCCTCCGAACTCATTTTTGTCGTATCCTCAGAAGAAACATTCTCCGACATATTCACAAATCCGACATCGTGGAACAAGGCGGCCACTCCGATGATTTGAACTGCAGGCTCTGATTCAATTTGCATTTGGTTCGCAATCAACCCTGCTAGCATCGAGGTACTCACACCGTGATTAAAATTCGTAAGGTTGTCCATAAACTTGGTCAAAGCAATACTGTCTTTTATGGGGAGTTCGCTAACCACCTTCCGAACATGACTGACATAGGTTTTAGCATACTGAACATTGCGCTCGCTCAAACCATTGTGGCGAAGAAAGTTCAACGTTTCCTCCCCAAAATTCATAGCTTGAGAGGCTTTTACCAGAGGATCGATCACTTCGCTTTGAGCGATTTTTCCAGATATTTTCTGGCAGTACGCAAGATAATGCTCTCTCACCGCGTTGCGCATGTAAAAAAACTTCAATCCCTTGTCCAGGTAGTTCTTTAAGCGGTCTGAAGAAAATGAATCTCCACTTCTGAGTATCTTAATATAATATCCGGATCGAATCCTGACATAAAGCTCAAAAAGAACTGTCGAACCTGATAGGAAATCAGATGCTCTAATTGGAAAGAAATCCTGGTCACTGGCTGCAATTTCCTTATCAATCTCCTCTGAGAGAGTACTCGCGGTTAGGACTTGTTTTTCGTCAAAGTGGAGTGCATTCAGGCCAGAAAGGCTCACTAACGTGGCGTAGCTCACATTTTTATCGAGAACCCCAGAAATCCCCATCTTCTTCAATTCTTGGGAAAATTCCGTTTGGCGTGTTTCATCGATTAGAAAGACTGGAATTTTTGGCCTCATCGTCCTGGAAAACCTAACGACTGAGTAAGCATTCAAAATCGATGAGGTCGTGGAAATTCCAACATTAATGAATACTGAGGCAATCGTTAGATCTTTGGCTAACTTTGCCTGAGCGGAAGCAGGCGAGCTTGCAATCACAATCGGATAATTGCGAGCAAGGGGGTCCTCACCGAGGACCTTCAAAAATTTACTATCGTGATCGGCAATTAAAATACTGGGCATTTGTTTAATCTAGGCCGTCAACTTTTCCAATGCGGCACGGAGACTATCGAGAGACAATGGTTTCCTAACATAGCCCAATGCTCCTTCCTCTAGCGCTTGCTTTACAAGTTCTAAGTCCGACTCAGCTGTCACTAAGATTACGGACGGAGCTATTTTCCAATTCTGGGACTTAATTTTTCGAATTAATTCGATTCCACTCATTTCCGGCATGACCCAATCACACAAAATGAGCTGAAAAGGACATCCTTTACCATTCGCATCTTCAATATGACGCCACGCTTCGGTGCCTGTTGAAGCCAATTGAATGTCGACAAAACCAAGTTCTTTCAAATGATTCCTTGAAGATATTCTTCCTAAAATCATGTCATCCACGACAAGAACTTTTGCGGTTTTTGAATCTAGTACTTTTTTATCTCCCATGCTAAAGCCCCTCGACTCCGATGCATACTTGAAATGAATTCTCATTGTAAGAAAACGGAACATTCAGAAAAATTTGCTTTTGGGACAGATGTTCACTCAAATTAGCTTTCCTCACCACACTTGCAGATGATGGGTAGAAAACAAATCCCTTTTTGAGAAGTTCAGTCCGCGTAGACTCATGAATTAATTCCAAAATCTCTGATAAAAAGCTCTCAGCTTCGTGTTGAATGGCAGTTGGTTCATAACCAAATACACTGACAAACAAGGCTTTTAATGCGGCATCTGAGAAACTTAAAAGAATCGTACCTGAGAAATGAGAACTATAGGCGGGAATAATGCCAAAAAGATCCATCATCACGGGAGATTTTTGTGCAATCGGTTTTCCGACCTTTGGGAGTTGGCCAGTCTGAGCGCTGACGACTTTCATTGCACTTTCTACAAATGCATTCACTAAGCTTACATCCAATTTAGGTTGGTAGGTTAAGCCAAAAATATGAAGAGCAGATTTAAAATCAGACGCAATAGGGATTTGACCAGAGACACCAGACAGCTTAAAAGCCTGGGTCAAAGTGTCATTCGAAAGAATCGCAAATCGAGGAAGGATGTCTCTCAATTTTAAAATAAATTCTCGTTCTCTTGGAGAAATATCCGTCATTCGAGAACAATCAAAGATCGTTGGCACTTTTTTAAAAACATCTTTCTTGCTGACACATTCATCAAGAAGAGAAACATGATGGGGTTTCAAGTGAGAAAGGAGGGTCACTACTAGGTAGTCTTCCCACATCACTACTGAACATTCATCTATTGAAAGTAAAATATTTGGCATAGTACTTCTAGCTCTTCAATCGCTCCATGGACAAATAAAGATTAAAATCACCTTTATTGGATTTGAATTTAAGGGATAACCCTGGCTTATAAAGATAAAGTGACATCCCTTCTGAACCTTCTTTTCTCCCGAGAAAGCACTTTGGGATAGCTTGAATAATTCCATATCCTTCTCTATTCAGCTTTTCTTTTGTATATCCCAGCACTAAATTGGCGATTTCTCCTACCACCTGAGGAAATTCAGGGTCTTCTGGAGTAAGAGTTATATTTAAAGTGTCCTTGCAAAGTTGTATGACAATTGAATTCGACATTCCGAAAATTAGCTGACCTACTACCTGGTTAGAAATGATATCGATGCTCCCAATCACTTCAGCTTCTACGTTAAAGCCTTTCGGAAAGGTCTCAATGGAGTTCAAGTTAGAACATTCAACTTGAATTCCAAATTGTTTTTCAAAAACGATTTTTGTAGATTCGACGATCACTTCCGTTTCTCGCTTGAAATCTGGTCCTTGCTTGGGTGCCTCCTGAAGAAAGGAAAGATTGTCTGCATACTCTAATTTCACTGGAACTTTCACTTCCATAAACTCTCGTAAAAGCTGAGGACATTTGATCATCACCAGTTTCTTTTTTTTGGCGCTTAAGACTGTAATCAATCGTACCAAATTCTTTGCATCTATTTCTAATTGCCCCTCAGAGAGACCCCCTAGATTGATCATGCTAAAGGCCACGGTAGACTGAGTGAATTTAACAACTTCCCTTAGCAGAGTGTCGTTCATCTCTTGGGCTGCGTCCTGAAGGCTACCCGAAAGTGAGATACATACGTAGTCTCTATTTTGAAGGATCTCGACAGGAGATAATTTCAAATTGGTGACCCAGCTTTCTAAGTCATCAAAGGAAAAGGGTCCATAGTCCATATGAGATAAGATTAACATATCTAAATGACTTGTAACCATTTAATAAAAGCCCCAACAAATTACCAGAATCAACCGCAGTCAAGAGAATGACAGTTTAAGAATTTGATTTCGATTGGTACATGATCATGCCCTCTCGAATGACCTGGCTAAAACGATCAGAAATTCCAATCATACTTTCTGCTGACCCTAGGAGCAGGCGTCCTTTTTGAGTCAGCTGTTTTTCAAGTCTGTGAATAATATCAATCTTATTATCTAATTTCTGATAGATCAGAACATTTCGACAAAAGATGAGGTGAAAATTCCCCAGGTCTGTAAATGAGTCTTTTAAATTTTTAATTTGCAATCGAACAGAAGATCTTACCTCAGGTTTCAATGTCCAATAGTCATCTGGGTCCTTCGTGAAGTATTGAATAAGTAAATGAATGGGCAACCCTCTCTGAACTTCAAGTTGAGAATAACGGGCCGAATTTGCTCTTTCTAATGCAATTGAGGAAATATCAGTAGCCACGATTTGGAAGTTCGGAACGAACATCTTTTTCTTCAGTTCCATGAGGGCTATGGCAATGCTATAAGGCTCCTGTCCAAAGCTACAAGCAGCAGACCAGATCTTTAGAGTTTCTCCTGGCGGTAAGCTTGAGATGAGTTCCGGAAGGACAAACTTAGCAAGACCTTGAAATACTTTCTGATCCCTAAAAAACAGGGTCTCGTTATTAGTTGCAATGTCTAGGAGCAATTGCTTGAAAGTGCTTGAAATTCCATCTTTTGCCTTATGATAGAGGTCATCGAATGTCGAAAGTGAGTAGAACTTCATGATGTCGTTGAGACGGGCTTGCAACTGAAACCGATTTTCTTCCGAATAGACGATCCCAATTTCTTTTTCTATATATTTAGAAAAAAAGTCAAATTGTTCTTTATTCATGCGCTAACTTCGGTCCCAAGAATAGATTCAATTTTTGAAATCAAGATATCTTTAGTAAATGGCTTCATGATGTATTCCGAAACCCCGGCAGCGAGCATATTCGAAATATCCTCGATCGAATTTCTACTGGTCATCATAATCACAGGAATATTTATGTTTTGTTTCTTTAACTCTGCAAATGTCTTTGGACCGTCAAGCACCGGCATTTCCCAGTCCAATAGAATTAACTGGAAGGACCGAGTCCCTTTTGCTAGTTCGTCCAAGGCTTGCTGTCCATCGTACGCAGGAAAAAGCTCTACTTTTGTACCCAAAAGACAATTCTTGGTAAAGGCGTGAACTGACTTTGCATCGTCTACCATGAGAACCTGAATCATAATCTACATCCTTTTTTTCAGAGCAACTAAATTAATAAGGGTCTCGGAAATTGTCTGAGGATCTCCTACTTTATCATAAGCTCCTGCTAAAAAAACCGCCCCAGGCATACCGAAAACAACGCACGATTCCTTATTTTGAATCATGACTTTCCCTCCCATTTTCTTAATTTCTTGTGCACCTATTTTTCCATCTTCTCCCATGCCTGTCAATACAATGCCTAGACAGGCGCGACCGAAAATCTTAGCGGCACTCACAAAGAGAGGATTCACTGCCGGACGAACGGAGTGTTCGTGTGCATTTTTATCGAGAGTGATTTGAATTCCACTTTGAGCGTGTGTAAGCCTCATATGGTAGTCTCCCGGCGCGACATAAATTCGATTGGATTGAAGGGGCTCGTTGTGCTGGGCCTCGGCAGATGGGATTTGACTAACACTTTCCAAGCGTTTTGCAAGAATGGCCGTAAAGAGAGGGGGCATATGCTGAGTAATCAGAATAGGACATGAAAAAGGGGCTTTTATCTTGGAGAAAATCGCTTCGAGCGCATTAGGTCCCCCGGTAGAAGAACCAATGACGATTACTTTTGGACTGAAGGTGTCCCAGGACTCTTCGATTGACTTTGGGACCACGGAGACCGGAACCTGATTCAGTTTTACCCCCGCACTTGTGCCGGGTGTAACATTGAAGAGGCCGAAGATCTTGTCTAGTAGAAGCGCTCGGATCTTATCTTTCGGTTCATTAGATACATTATCCCCTGGGTAATGATACGAATTTCCCAAATTTTCTCCATTGGGCTTCGGAACAAAGTCACTTGCACCTAATCGTAAAGCTTCCATGGTAATCTCTGCCCCATGAGTTGAGAAAGACGAAAATACAATTACCTTGGGTGAAAGAGAAAGTTTCTTGAGTTCTTGCAGAAATTCTATTCCCGTCATTTCTGGCATTTCCAAATCTGAAATGACTAAATCAACGGGACCTTCCTGCAGTTTTTTAAGAGCTATCCTTCCAGATGCTACCGTTGCTACTACTTCAATGTCTTGGATTCCCTCCAGCGCCGCTCGTATCTGTGACCGAAAGACGACGGAATCATCCAGTATGAGAATTCGAATGGCCTTCATAGTCAATCCTAATTCCGAACTTTTCTCACTAATTGAGCCAGGTTCTCTGACAGTTGGGACAATCCGCGAGAAGCTTCGAGGGTTTGAGTAGCGGCTACAGTGTTTTCACTGGCCGCCTGCGATACCACTCGTGTGGTGACTGCAATTGCCTCGACTCCCTTTTGAGCTTCCGTAATTACTCGGCTGACTTCCATTGTGGTGGCTGATTGTTCTTCGACCGATGCAGCGATAGTTCCAGCTATGAAATT
>JBDSKY010000262.1:0-3129 GCA_039916675.1 Bdellovibrionia bacterium | reverse complement strand
CAATGACTGCATCTGCTATAGGATTACAAGAAACTCCAGTGTCACCTGACTTTAGCAAACATCGTTGAGTTACTCCGTTTCCACACGAAAAAGTAACGATCATTTCATTTCCAACCGGAACGCTGGGAATAGTAAATGCCCCTCCAGAGAAGCTGCCACTTGCTACTTGGGTTCCGCCTCCTCCGACATAGGTACCCGTGAAGCTCCCGCTGTCACATGTATTGGTTTGAGCAAGTTGATCGCCCGCATGATGTCCTGGGCGAAGCGAAGACGATTTAGCCAAATGTTGAAAGTTGCCCGAGGCGGTTGCACTCAAACTGGAAATTGAGCCAGAAATATTAGCTGTAATTACAGCGGCGGTATTAGGGTTTGTCGTGCTGCTAGAACCAGCGCAACCCGATATTAAGGAGGTGAGAGCTAGGCTAACGGCGTATCCAATGGAATTATTCAATGGCTTGCTAAAATTTTTCATTTTATGTTCCTTCGTTCTAGTGAGAGTTGTAAATTTTCGAAGGAATCAACAATGTAGAAAATTTTACGTACCATTTTATACCCACCTTTTTACCAATCATTGCCTTCATTACTAAAGTAGCACCATTTATAATTTGAGGAATGTGTCAAAGTTGACATTTTTTATTTGGTCAGTTCAGTTTGCTCAATAATTGAAATAGCTGGTCGGGCTGTTGGCATTATTAGAATTTGGCTTCGATTCTATTGAGGAAATTGTGGTAGAATTAATTATGCGCAACAAAATCTACGATGTAGTTGTAATCGGAGCAGGAACTGCAGGGCTATCGGCCATATCTGAGATAAAGAAGGTCACCAGTAATTTTCTTTTGATTAACGAAGGAGAGTATGGAACGACCTGCGCACGGGTAGGGTGCATGCCGTCGAAAACATTAATTCAAGTCGCCAATGAATTTCATACTTTTAAAAATTTATCAAAAAAAGGAATTAAGGGCACTGAACATTTAAAAGTGAATTCAGCGGTGGTCATGAAGCATGTGCGCAGTCTGCGGGATCGTTTTGTAAAAGGGGTCTTGGAAGAAACATTCAAGCTAGGGAATAAGAGCATCTCAGGTGGGCCTCGATTTTTAGAGCCTAACGTAATTGAGATTAATAATAAGATAATACATACTAAACAAACTATTATAGCCTCCGGCACCAGTCCTGAGTTCCCTTTAGAGTGGAACGCCTTTGCTAACCGAATTGTAACTACCGATCAATTGTATGAGCTGGACGAATTTCCAGAATCCATGGCGACCCTAGGATTAGGGCCCGTCGGTATCGAAATGGGTCAGGCTTTAAGTCGACTTGGCGTTAAGATGACAGGCATCGGAAGAGGGAAGGGCGTGGCTGGTTTAACTGATCCTTTGGTCAATGAGATGGCCAATAAAATACTCGGAGATGAATTTCCTATTGAACGCGACGTCGAAGCGAAACTCTCCGAAGATAAAAAGGGGCTGCGAATATCAGGTGGTAAAAAAAGCTTTGCCGTGGAAAAGGTTCTGGCGAGTTTAGGGAGACAACCTAATCTTAAGAGTCTTGGACTTAAAGAAATGGGTGTGAATTTTAATGAGCATGGAATTCCTGCCTATAGTAAAAATACTTTAAAGTTAAATGGATTTCCAATTTTTATAGCCGGTGACGTAAGAGATTGCCGACCTGTGCTCCATGAGGCAGATGATGATGGTCGATTTGCAGGGATAAACAGTTTGCAAGCTCACCCTCAGTCCTTTAAGAGGCGGGTTCCTATGGCCATCACTTTCTGCGAACCGAATATTGCTATTGTGGGGCAAAGTTTTTCGGAATTGAGCGACAGAAGCTTCATTATTGGGAAGGCTCGTCTCAATGAAGGTCGTTCTATTATTCTCTCTCAAGATGGTCTTTTGAGGATCTACGGCGATCCTCGGACAGGGATCCTACTAGGCGCAGAATTGATAGCCCCGCAGGGCGAGCACTTGGCTCATTTCATTGCGTCTCTGATTCACCAAAGGATGACGGTTTTTGAAGCTTTAAAGCTTCCTTTTTACCACCCGGTAATCGAGGAGGGCCTCCAAGAAGCTCTGGAAAATCTCTCAAAGAAAGTACGAACTCGCTGATCCTTCGTATTGACAACTAACTTTCAAATTTGACAGACGCACCGAGTTATGGGAAAAGTGCTCAACACTTTCGCGTTGGCTCGTGAGATCTTATTTATGGCAGTAAAATCAATTGGTTGGGCAGTTTACGCCCTTTTCTTCCTCTCTCTTTTTGCTCAAGCGAGCGAGTATGGTGAGGCTATTGAGATCGACGCTATCTTATCCGCTCCAATTCAACTTTCCCATTCGGCAAGTGCCCAGCCCTTCGTGGTCGTCAGTGATTACGATGACACAGTCAAGGTTACCCATGTACTGCACAGCAGGGATGCTGTCACCAGCGGCTTTTTTGGAAATGATACCTTTGTAGGAATGTCCGCACTTTTTAATGCGTGGCAGCTGTCAGCTCAATCTATGGTTTATTTAAGTGGTTCTCCCCAGTTTATGGCCGCAAGGATTACAAACACCCTTGCTATAAATAAATTTCCACCTGGGATATTGATACTGAGTAACTGGCTGCATAAATGGACGAAGTGGGAAAATGTTTATACATTTAAATTGAATGCGTTAATGTTGGAACGCACTAAACAGAACGCTGCTTTCCTGTTGATAGGGGATGACACCCAAAGTGATGCCCAAGTCTTCCTTGAATACCGTAAGTCCAACCCAGATATTCAAGATAATATGCCAATATATATACATCGAGTTACTGGTAAAGCTTTGCCACAGGGAGTGATCGCCTTCTGGACGGCGTTTGAAGTGGCCCTCAACGAGTTTGCTGAGGGGCGTTTGAATGCGCAGCAAACAATCGAAGTGGGTGAGGCCATACTACGTTCAGATAGGTACGATTTGCTTTTTCCAAATTTTATTGAATGTCCCACGAATTTGACCTTTGCCCTTTCCTCTGATGCGCAACATATTCCAGAATTGATGACCTTGAGCAAAAAACTTGAGTTAAAAATAAGTAATTATTGCTGGGATAACTCTAAGTATATTCTTTAATAAAAAGTAGACTTATAAAAGATAACAATTAGAATAACGAAAATCGACT
>JBDSKY010000261.1:0-8421 GCA_039916675.1 Bdellovibrionia bacterium | reverse complement strand
TTGAAAGAGTGGGTCGTGGTCAGTGCTGAGATGTTTTGGTACTAGATCACTGGGGCGAATGAAAGCAAACATCCTGCAGATTGCTGGGCCATCGAGATTACCGGCATGAACGGCCACTCCAATAATTCGTCTCGTGTAGTGATCCATTGCGATCATAACCCAATGGGTTTTCAGGAGTATTGATTCACAACGGAAAAGATACATTGACCGAAGGTCGTCTTTCGCTTTTCCAATTTGAGATAACCAAGATGGAGAGCTGCTCCCTGAGGGAAAACGGAAATGTTGTCTTAAAATTCGTCTGACTAGGATTTCGTTAATAGCACGGTCGGTGAGTTTAGAAGCGAGCAAAGCTATACGAGGACAGCCGTATTTTGGATTCTTTTGTTTGATTTCAATAATGAGCTTTATGAGCTCTGGGCTTGGTCCCTTTGGTCCTGGTTTCTTATTCTTGTTTGAAAAGAGTATTGAATATTTTCGTTCTACGAGTGCTTTGTGAATACGCAAAAGAGTTGAATGAGCGATTACTATCGAGAGTCTAGGCAAGCGCGTTGATTTGATAAACGGAATGGTAATAGCAAAAACAATCCGATCCAGAGTTGTAAGATTAGGTGCTCGACACTGTTTCCATTTAACCAGTAGAAGCTGTTGTCTAAGTAAAATGCACTCTGCCATGAGCGAACTTTTACCGTTTGGCCGAAACAGCTGAAATCCGACCCTAAAAATGTCTAAAATGAGAGTTAGAACTGCGAGCATTTTGGCCTATTACAAGAAAGGCGTTGTGTATTCAAGAGTTCAGAACTACTGGCCTTTAGGTTTTCTTACGAATTTGGAGAGCCACGTGCGCCGAGCAAAGCTCGGGAAAGGGGAAAGTAATGTAAGACGCAAGACGGAAACCTTTCAAAGGAACCCGGTAGGTAATCAATCCTACTCGGCAAAGATGACCATCAGCCGAAAGCGAGTGTTGCGTAAGGGGTAGGGTGACCGACCTTGCGAAGCGTACACAGCTAGTATGTAGGCCGTGAAATTGATCCTCGAAATACAAATTAAGCGCAGGAGTCCTTCTCGTGTGGCTAGAGGCGGGCCGCGTTTGTGTACTGAAACTGGTCTGGTACATGAATCCTGTCGGGGACTGAGAGCAGGGCGTGCATATATTGGGGTTTCACGGGAACTCGGGAGAATCTGATTAGCTTACAATCGAAATTACCGGATGGGGAACCGGTTGAAAAACCCCTAGGCCGAGGCCGGAATAAAGTGAAGAGGAAATAATAGCCCCGAAATCGAACGTGTTGTGAAGTGGCTGACCCTATCTCTCAAAGGGGAAAGCAGGAGAACAGGGTGCATTAAGGTGAGCACACTGGACCACTTCTACCCGACAGGTATTGTAATTCCTTCACGTCAGCTATCACGTCGATCGAGAGGGTGGTTATACTTCCTATCTAGTTTTATATCTCAATATAGATGGTTGAAATATTTGGCTTTCTTACGTTTTGAGTGTGACAAAGAAAACATGTCATAAAATAATCGCTTTTTTTTCAATACGACTATACAAATTAAAGCCTTAGTATTGTATCATTTCTTTATGTCTACTATCCAAGAATCGATAGCAAAAAAGGTTTGGAAATATTAAATGAAACTTAGCATGTTAACGAGCCTATTGGCACTTTCTCATTCGCTGGGTCAAGTTGCACAGCCGGTTAATGCCCGTCCTTTGCCAGGAAAAGTTTATTTGTTGGAAGACGTACTTGTACCCGAAAGCAAAATAGAACCTTTATTTAAAAATTCTTTCCAGAGCGGAGGCAGTCCTGACTGCCAAGACTTGTTTCATGGGCCTGGCCCCACTCTCCCTGCGGGGGCAAAATTAGTCAAACGAGGAATTGCAAATATATCTTGCCAGTTTAAACCCAACCGAACATTGACCGTGGATTTTTTGGATGGGAGCCCAGAACTCAAGGAAACCACTTACCAGATAGCTCGAGAATGGCTCAAAAGCGCCAATCTCCGGTTTGAAGTTTTTGATAGAACGAAGGACCCGCTGAACACATCAAAAGTTGCAGATATCAGAATTTCTTATAATCATCTTGAATTATTAGGTAGTAACGTTGGTGGTAATAGCTATGTTGGAAATTGTGCACCTCAAGTACCGGATGTGCCAACTATGCGCCTCAGATCGGAGTATGCTGAAAAACAGCCCGCCTTGTATCAGCGTATTGTACTTCATGAATTTGGTCACGCCTTAGGTTTACTGCATGAACAGGTCCATCCTGATAGCCCTTATCGAAACAATGATAATTTCAAAGGAGAGACAGCAGATTTTGATCATTCTAGTCACGAGAATCCGGACAGGTACAAGATAAGTTCCTACGATTCGGATTCCATTATGCATTATAATGTTCCCGGCCAAGTTCAACCAAGCTTTCAGCTTTCTGAGGGAGATAAAAAAATAATCTCAGATCTCTATCCAGGAGGTCCGATGGAGAATATTGAAAATCAAAAATGGATGATCAAACCTGTGAAACCGATGAAACCGATGGAACCGATGGAACCGATGAAACCGATGGAACCGATGGAACCGATGGAACCGATGGAATCTATTGCCGGACGCTTGAGTCCCCGTACACATATTGAGTCTGGAGTGCTCTCTAATATTTCTCCCTACCAGGCCATTGTTTTCATCTCAGCAGTGCAAGCTATGTTTGCAGGAGGATTTCGATAGGCGAGTAATGAGTATTTATCCGTAGCAATTTCAATATTCAAAGAAGCAGAGACTACTCCCCTTGAGAAAACTCTAATGGGGATCTTAACTTTCGCATGCTCCTGTATCGGAAGGTTGCCTGCTGTAGCAGGAGCACGAGAATCCTCTGGAAGGACCCTCTCCGATTGGCATCCGCTCATGATACAAAAGCCGGCTAAAATTAAAACAGCTATAAGAGATTTTATCTTTGCGAATGAAGAAATAGTCATATCAACATAGATAAACTATTCTTGGCATTCGGATGGGCTCCTCATGCCTCAATCTTCCTTAGACTAGGGATTTCTGCGCATATCCACCAGCCTCACCCTTGGTGATGCTCCCGGTTTGGCCCTTTGGGATCGGGGAAGGGGAAGCTGGACAGACCTATGTGGGACATAGCTTAGGCCATGCCTTATCGGGAAGATATCGGTCCGTCGGCGCGTTCGCGGGACAGTAGTAGATGTCGCCTAAAAATTAAGTTAACTATTTAGGTAGATATAATTAAATAATTATAGTATTAGCAAATAGTTGGCTATTTCTATTTTATCTGTTAGCTTTCGATTTCATTTTTGAAGTATTAGTAAATAAATTATAAGGTATAGTTGTTATGAAAAAAATCAGCTGGGTTATCGGTTTGACTCTACTGTTCTCGTTTTGGGGACAAACCTTTGCCGGATTTGATGATGGTTTAGTTAGTGTGAAATCAGAAATACAAAGATGTAAAATTGCATCTCAAAAACAAACTGAGAAATTGGACACATTCAATTGCTTGATCCGAATTCCTGAAATTCTAGAGGGGTTTTGCAATCAGGATGCACCTGTAAATCTGATTCAGACCTCCCAGTACCTCTCTGAATTCACCATTCATTTCCTGGCAAATAAACTAAATAAACAGCAATCTCAAAATACCCATGAAGAAGATAACAGCCAAGATATCACCATGAAACAGCAATTTAATTGCAGTATCTGTACGGACGAAATTGGGGGCGATGAAACCCATGCTCTCTTGGGATGCTCCCATTCTTGCCATTTAGAATGCATTCGCCCTTCTTTACGTTCTTATATGGAACAAGAAAAGCCCGAATTCCTCATTAGGTGTCAGGAGGATGGCTGTGATTATAAAATAAAGCCTTCAGAATTAGCCTCTTTGGTAGAAGATTCAGATCAAGCCTTGGCCATACAAAGATTATTTGTAAGATCAGTTGATGTTTTGAAGTTCTGTCCAAGTTGTGGAGAAGGGATTGCCAAGCACAATGGAATGCTAGGCTTTGGGTATCACTGCCAAAAGTGCGATAAAGATATATGTTTTTCCTGCGGTAGACCTCCTCATCACGATATTTCCTGTGAAGACATCGGTACCAACGAAGGAGTCAAAAAAGCCTTTATTGCCGAAATTTTAAAAACAGGTCAGTCAGAATCTTTTGGTTTGTGCCCTAACTGCAAGGCATTGATCGGAAAACTGGATGGTTGCAATTCGATGATTTGTGGAAAAAACGCAGAAGATAAAAAGCAAATTCCAGGAACAATTGAAGGTAGAGGTTGCGGCCACAAATTTGATTGGACCCAGAGAATTCGGCTTGAAAATGCTTCATCCATTGGACAGTCATCACCCTCCGGCTCTGGAAGTGCTCATGCTCAGCCCCAAAGGGCTGCAGCTCAGGACATAACTCAAGTCGCGGCTCAGATCACACCGCCAGGACTTACGTTAGAGGAGCAACGTAATCGAGCCGGCATTATTCGTATTGAAGCAAATGATGAGAGAATCAGAGATTTTCCTGAGTTTGCGGCATTAGGAGACATGTATCAAGTGGGTAATCTGCTTTTAAGCGGTGTGGCCCCACAACGGATGAATTACGCAGAAGCGAATAGATTTTGTAGAAGTCTGGATCGTGGCGTTTGGAACTGGCTTGGTTGGCAAGGAGCAAGTGCGCCAACGAATGATGAATGGCGAGCCATTGGGCTAGCCATGGGCAGGGGAACTCCAGCTGGATATAATTCGAATTTGATTCCTAATATGGATGACAGATATATTTATTTTTGGTCGTCCTCGCCTCAAGACAATGACTTCGCCGGGGTCTTCTTTAGCATATCTGGCTTTGTTTTCGATCACTTCGGCGGCTCCTACGAGTCGGTCCGTTGCGTGCGGCAGTCGAATTTTTAGAATTTTTGTTTTTATTAGTGCATATTATCTAAATAAATTAGTCAGTAGGTCTCTAGGTTTATTGATGTTTTTGTAGATTTTAATTTGATCAATGGAAAGTGAATCGAATGAAGTATCTCTTCAGAAGTTGAAGAGTAAGTTCATTGTGGGTCTGCCGATATTGCTCTGGGTAAGAATTATTTTTTTGGAGTAACGTATTGCCTGGGTAGCCAAGTATATGCGAACGCAAAATCCCTAGACCACCCCAACGAGGCAAGTATAGATGCATCCCCAGTAATAGAGTGAAGATGACCACATGTTTTTCTCAGAGTAGAGGCAGTCATGGGGGTTCCGGCAACTGAGTGAGTTATTTTTAGAAATTGTTTCCGAATCCACTCTCGGCTTATGGGTCGATTATAGTAGAGATGCTTAGGCAAAATCAGCGAGTATCTGGGATAGGTTTTTTTAACTTTGGAATATTGTTCGCTCCAGTGTCGGTAGAAGCTCTTTTGTAAACTTAAAAACCATAATGGATTCCCTGGTAGCTTTAGGACTTCAGGGCGATTGTATCTTTTTCGGTGGAAGCTAAGGGGCTGTCTGTCGAGGATTATGTTCAATGAGTCAGCATTGGGCTGTAGCGTTGCCAAAATAAGATCTCGAGAGGTAAGCCCAAAGATCATGGTGAGCGTGACGAGTAAAGCCTCTTGAGGGTTTGAGCCTGGGCTTTGAATGAATTTGAATAACTTTTTAATTTGTTCTGGAGAGCATATGGTAAGCCTCCTGGCTGGTTCGGTCATGGTGATGGCATCACAAGGGTTATGGAGTATTTTACCTTCGAATTTACACCATCTCAAAAATTTTCTAATCCGCTGAAAATGATTTCTCCGATATGCAAAGTTGGGGTGAGATAGGGTTACGGCCTTTAGATGTCGCTCTAGTGAAGGCAGGTGAATTTGCCACAGGGGAGTCGAATCTGAGTCTGAGTCGAGCCATGTTTGTAGATGTTTTAATGTGATTAGATAATTACGAATTGTACTAGCGGTTCGTTTCGTTTTGATGAGGATTTGAATGAACTGAGTGATTACTGTTTGGGTTTCAGGATTAAAAAACTGTAAAGCTTTCTGGTTCCAATGGGCCGACTCATCCGTAAAAGGCGGTATTGTACCCAGTTCTTGCAGCATGTATCCGATTTTACGAATAGGGCAACCCAGACTTGATCTAGGGAGAGGGTTAAATTTGAGTTCCTGGGAGCAGATGATAATTTGGGACCACGAACAAAAAGCTGGCCAAGGGTGATCTTCAAGTAATGCTTTCAGACGGATTGCTTGTTTGAGGTGCCCGCCCTCGATATAATAGCGGGTGAGATAGGTGTGGTAGAGATTGAAGAGGTAACCGTTATACTCGGACGCTGGATAAAAATTGTTTTGAAGAGCGAGTATTTTTTGAATAATTAATGGATTTTTATGGGATTTTATTTTAGTTTTCATTGCGATATTTTTTATAGAGATTAGGTTTTATAGGCGTCTGGGTCAGGAAAATTTTTGATCGCTCTTTTTGAAAATGGTGTTTTTTCGGGTTCTAATTTCCTAGTTTTGGTAAATGAATAGTGCTTGGGAGTGACTTCTAAAATGTCAGAAAGCTTGCAATTTAATGCGCCACAAAGAATTTCCATAGTCGTCAATCGGATATTTTTTGGCTTGCCGTTCAAGTAATCACAGACATTCCGCAGCGAAATGAGAACTCCAGTTTGAGAACATATTTTTTTCTGCAGCTCGGTGGCAGAGTAGATTCCATGTTGGGATGCGAGGTATGTTTTTAGTCTCCAATGGACGGCCATGCTGTGCCACCTCCTTCGAGGACAGACTGGATTTGCTTATTCATCCAGGCTTCTGAGTGTCTAATATAATTGTGGACTGTATTGGGGCCGGAGTGTCCGAGTAGGTGGATCAAAACAGGGAGTTGATTTGGAAATTTCTCAATGAACCGGGTAGCAAAAATTCGCCTCATGTCGTGCCAACCGAGGTGAGAGCCGACAGGAAAGTCGACATGCTGAGCGCAGCTGACCATTTCCTGCAGGCTCTGCTGAACCGTGGAGTATGAAAGAAATGTTCCTGCCTTAGAAAGAAAAAGAGTTCCGGAATCTTTAGCTTTAGCATGAAGTGCACGGTGCGAATTTAGGTAGAATCGCAGAGTGTCCCGAGCTAATGGTGGAAATAGGGTCAGGCGACTCCGCTTTCCGGATCCGTATGTGGCTTTGGCAAAGCGCGTCTGAACTTTATGGCTATCAAAAAAGAGATCGTTCACTTCCAGATGTAGAAGCTCATCTACTCTCAATCCCGATTCGCCCGCCAACACAAGCATTGCATAGTTTCTGGCGCGAGATTTTGAATGTCCTTGGATTAGGTAATGTTTTCTGAGTACCGCATAAAAATCGTATAGCCGTTCTGGTTCCAGGGGAATGCCAAGGCTCTCCCTATCACGAACATGAACTGGGATATCGTACTCGCTTATGGGTTGGTCAATGGGACCGTATCGATCCTGAATGCGGTAGTGTTGGTCTTTTTTAAATATAAATGGGTGCTCTAATACATAGGAGAAATAAGAGCTAAGAATACCCAAGTAAGTTCGAATCGTACTTGAGCTGATATCTGTTTTTATCAGGGCGTTCCCATAATCAACAATTCGTTTTCGCCCCTGAATAGGTGCCATAGCTTCCCACGTCAAGAGTGGGCGGCCCTTGGTTCCATGTAGTTGAAACCAGCCAGCTAGAAAAGTCCTTCGATGGATAATGGTGCGCTCTTGAAAATTACGGATGCGGTAAGATTGAAAAAAACCCTCCAGCAAAGAAGCGTGATCCTCTAATGCGCTTAAATCACTAGCGCCTACTCCGTCTGGGTGTGACTTGGAACTTCCTACCAATTTGAGCATGGTCCTTATTTAGCTGACTGAAGAGGGATTGCCCCATAACTTGTTTCATTTTTATTTGAAATTCAATAATGCATAACTCACTGCAATAATAGATCTTTTAGGTGACCCACAACTTGTTTATTTTTCGAATGCCCACCCTATGGCAAAAATTTAAAAAAATATCGCGTAGGGCACTGAGATTGAGGGTCTGAGCCAGGAAGCGGCTTCCTATATCTAACCAACGGATAAGCTCTTCTGTCTTCAATTGGATCGCCAGGCTCCGTTTCATCTTCATGTCAGCAAAGTATTTTCGGTCATAGAGGTGCAAATATCGGGAATGCCAAGACCTTTCGTTGCTTCTTTGTCTTAGGCTTTGGCAGCCGATAGCAGGGCAAGCCCTTGGCTTTTTTACTTGTGGTCGGGGTTGAAATTGGGTACCGCAGAACTCGCATGTGCACATCAGAAGGCTCCTCTTTGGATTCTTTAGTAGGTTTCCTAGGAGGTGCCTTTTTTATTTCCTGGCGTCAATTACTGAAGATTCTCTTCATTAGTTGAACTCGGACTTCAACCAATCATTCAAAGTACTGGAATAATAGAGTTTAGTCAGGGGCTGCCTTTATTCTGCAATTCCGAATATCCAGTC
>JBDSKY010000260.1:0-10992 GCA_039916675.1 Bdellovibrionia bacterium | reverse complement strand
CTACCAAATCGCCTATAATTACCGCAAATAGACCCAGCTTTTTTAACCCTTGACCGTCTTTAGAGTTCTCGCTGGAGTTCTCGTTCTGACTTTTATCTAAAGGCATCTTAGGTTCATCATTATTGGAGCTTAAGCCGGTTAACATATATTTGTTTATATTTCAACGATTTCTCTGGGCGATTCTTTGTCGAATTCGGATCAGTTTAATTTCTATCACATTGGGAGACGGATAATGGCCTTTTAAAGCGGTGTAGGCTGCGTAAGCATCATCCAGTTGATTTAACTCCTCTAAGCATGAGGCCACTCCAAAGCGGGCTTCCTGCACAAGATCGCTCTTAGGATAGGTTTTAATAAATTTCTCGTAGGCCTGAATTGCCGCCTGATAGTCTGTTGTGCCAGGACCTTTTCGTTCCGTGTGCTGTTCGCCACGGGTGAAATAGGTAGAACCAATTTCAAAGGCCGCTTTTTCTGCCCAAATAGCGGAGGCAGATGAATTTGAAGCCGCATATTTCTTTATGAGTTCTTGAAAAGTCTCTATCGCTTCAGCAAACTGGAACATGAAAAACTGGCTTTTCCCAATCCGAAATAAAAACTCTGCCGCCTGCGTGGCCTCCGGCTTTTGTTTTAAAAGGGATCTATAATGAAGCACTGACTGATCGTACTGATCTGTGGCAGAAAAAAGAATATCACCAATTTGAAGCTGTGAATCCCATACTGAGGCTGGATCCGTGCTTATTTCCGCGTAATTTCGAAATTTTCGAATCGCGTTTCCATACTCTCCCAAGAAAAGGTATTGAGTCATCGCTGCCCGGTAGGTTGCCTGCATCCCAAGCTTGCCTCTCGGATCTTTCGCAATCACTTTTTCAAATTCAGAAACTGCAGCGCTATATTTTCTATCACTCCAAAGCTTTTCACCCAGGACATAATGGTTTTTCGCGCTATCAACGCTGCAGGCGGATCCCAAGAGAGATAAGAGGATAAGAAAGCTCCGACCGTGAGGCCGGAGCAATTTATTAATTAATGATCTCAGGCTCACTGGTAGCTTCCGCTGTTTCAGCAACCGGGGCTCCGACTTCTAAATCAGCCGCGCTTTCAGCCAAAAACTCGAAGGAGACCAATTTTTCACTTTGAGAAAGTGAAAACAATCGAACTCCTTGAGTATTTCTCCCTTGTTCTGAAATTTCACCTACGCGAATGCGGATCATCTGTCCTTTATTAGACACCAACATAACGTCGTCTTTCGATGAAACCTGGCGCGAACCCATAATCGCACCGTTTCGTTCGCTCGTCTTCATGTTGATAATGCCAACGCCACCGCGATTCTGGATTCGGTAATCACCTACGGGAGTGCGCTTCCCGTAACCGTTTTCCGAAATAGTCAAAATTTCTACCTTGCCAGATCCTTCGCTCGGATCTAGCACTTCCATAGCAACGACGCGATCGTCATCAATCAGATTCATTCCTATCACTCCGCGAGCCGCTCTTCCCATCGGCCGCACGTCCTGCTCTTTAAAACGAATACTCATTCCATCTTTGGTGCTAAGGAAGATATCGTTATTTCCCTGAGTAACGCGGGCGCCAACTAACTCGTCTCCTTCATCTGTTGAGAGAGCCACTAATCCGGCGGCACGTACATTCTTGAATTCACTGAGCGCCGTCTTTTTAATGACACCTGCGCGAGTGACCATCACAATATATTCGTTTTCCTTAAATTCTCTTACCGGCAAAATGGCTTTGATTTTCTCCTGCGGCTGTAATGCCACAAGATTTACAATTGCCTTGCCTTTGGCGCTTCGAGAAGCTTCTGGAATTTTATAAACTTTCAACCAATAGAGGCGTCCTTTATCGGTAAAACAAAGCAAGTAACTCAAGGTATTGGTACGATAAATAGCGGTTACGAAATCTTCATCACCAGTACTTACCCCACGAACACCCTTTCCTCCTCGATGTTGACTTCGAAATAGGCTTGGGTCCGCTCTCTTGATGTATCCAGCGTGCGTAATAGAAACCAAGGCATCTTCATCAGCAATAAGATCTTCCGCCTCGAAATCCTTATTCATTCCATAAACGATTTCAGTGCGTCTGGCATCGCCGTATGATTTTTTTATTTCCAGAAGTTCTTTCTTTATAACTTCAAAAACAACAGCATCACTGGACAAAATTCGTTTCAGCTCTTCAATTAAAAGCAAAATCTGTCTATATTCTTCGACGATTTTATCACGCTCAAGACCCGTAAGTCTCTGGAGGCGCATTTCTAAAATTGCCTGGGCCTGCAATTCGCTGAATTCAAATTTTCCGATTAAGCCGTTGCGTGCCTCTTCAGCATTTTTAGCGGCCTTGATCAGAGCAATAAGTGCATCAATATTCTCTACGGCTCTTTTTAAGCCTTCTAAAATATGTGCTCTCGCTTCAGCTTTTCTCAAATCAAACAAGGTTCGGCGAACTACCACATCTTTTCGATGTTCAATAAACGCCCAAAGCATGTCCCTAAGATTAAAAATCTTCGGTTGTTTGTTATGAATAGCAATTAAATTAATGCCAAAATTGTCTTGAAGCTGGGTCAGCTTATAAAGCTTATTCAAAATTACGTTTGAGTTTTCACCTTTCTTAATTTCGATAACCACTCGCATCCCGGTGCGGTCGGATTCATCTCTTAAATCTGAAATCCCCTCTAGGCGTTTATCCTTCACTAGATCAGCAATTTTTTCTACCAGTTTTGCTTTGTTGACCTGATAAGGAAGCTCCGTAACTACAATGCGCTCTCGATCCCCTTTCCAGGTTTCTATTTCTACTTTAGAGCGCATAGTTATAGAGCCTCTGCCGGTTCTATAAGCTTCTTTTAAACTTTCTCCTCCAAAGATATACGCACCTGTAGGAAAGTCTGGGCCCTTCACAAATTCAAGCAAGGCATTCGTGTCAAGAGTAGGGGTTTCCACAAGAGCAATGGTGGCATTAATAATCTCTGACATATTATGCGGAGGGATATTCGTAGCCATACCTACAGCTATGCCTGAGGAGCCATTGATGAGTAAATTTGGGATTCTTGCAGGAAGAACTTTAGGTTCAGTCAGGCTGTCATCGTAATTGGGTGCAAAATCAACAGTATCTCGATCCAGGTCCGATAATAACTCATCGGCTATCTTGGACATTCTAATTTCCGTGTATCTCATGGCGGCTGGTGAGTCACCGTCCACGGATCCGAAGTTTCCTTGTCCATCTACCAAGGTGTAGCGCAAGGAAAAGTTTTGCGCCATGCGGACAATGGTGTCGTATACAGCGGTATCCCCGTGCGGATGGTATTTACCGATGACATCCCCGACCACACGAGCGGATTTTTTATATGCTTTATTATAAAAATTGCCCAGATCGTACATGGCGTATAGGACTCGCCTATGAACTGGCTTCAAACCATCTCTGACGTCAGGAAGAGCTCTACCTACGATTACGCTCATGGCATAATCCAAATAGGCGCCCCTCATTTCGTCTTCAATTTTAACTCCTATTACATTTTTTTCCTGAGGTATCATTTCATCCATTTTTATTTACCACCGAATCACTGCTGAGGCCCAAGTAAAACCACTTCCGAATGCGGCTGTTGCCACTAACATCCCTGGTTTTAACTTGCCCGCTTTTTGAGCTTCGCATAATCCCAAAGGGATCGATGCGGCTGTTGTATTTCCAAATCTATCTATCGTATTAAAAACTTTTTCTTCAGGAATCCCCAGTTGTTTGGCTACCATTTCATTGATTCGGAGATTCGCCTGATGAAAAACAAACAGATCTATATCCGATAGTTCTAAATTGTTTGCTCTCATGGCTTCTAAGATCACTTCGGGCATTCTTTTCGAAGCGTGCATAAAAACTACTTTGCCATTCATTTTAGGATACTGGTTAGCATCAACCAATCTCTCAGGAGTCAAACGGTCACCTGGGTGAGCCATCCCCGGTTCTGGTATCCAAAGCTCTTTTGCGAATCGCCCGTCTGCATGAAGATGGGTAGAAAGAACTTGTGATGTTTTCAGTTCAACCGGTCCATCACAACCTCCCAGAACTGCGGCTCCCGCTCCGTCACCAAAAAGGACGGTCACATCTCGTCCTCGGGTACTCTTATCAAGGCCTTTTGAATGAACCTCAGCACCCACTATCAAAATTCTGTTTTTCATCCCGCTTCGAATGAACTGATCTGCAATCGAAAGTCCGTACAAAAATCCAGTACATTGCTGTCTGACGTCAAGAGCAGGGATGCCTGGCACGCCCATTTTTGCTTGAAGAAAACAAGCCGTACCTGGAAAATCATGATCAGGACTTAAGGTAGCTAGGATAAGCATATCCAATTCTTCTTTTTTAACTCCTGAAGCCGCTAGCGCCTCGTTCGCTGCTTCAAGCGCTAAATCCGAACTACCAATGCTCGAATCTTGATCAACCCAACGGCGCTCCTTAATTCCTGTCCGTTGCTGAATCCACTCGTCTGTAGTATCCATCAACGATTCTAAGTCTTTATTGGTCCAAATCCGCTCCGGAACATAGGATCCAATACCAAGAATTTTAGAATATCTCATATATCTAAATTCCTAACTCGAAGCGCGTTTTCCTCAATAAATTGTCTGCGCGGCTCCACCTGATCACCCATCAGAACTGAAAAAATACCGTCAGCATCAACAGCATCTTCGACATTTACTTTTAACAACGTCCGACGAGTAGGATCCATCGTGGTTTCCCAAAGCTGCTCAGGATTCATCTCTCCCAGACCTTTATATCTTTGAACAGACATGCCAGACTTAGCATGCTCTAATACTTTGTCTGCCAAATCTTCGACGCTCTCTACTTTTATATCAGCCTTGTTATCTGCTGTAATTGTAAGTGCGCCAGTTCCAATTGTTTGCATCGCGAGATAGTATTTACACAACTCTTCGTACTCAGGAGAGTCAAGGATACCTACATTGATCGGAGCCGTTTTCTTCGCGCCGTTTACCGTATTGGAAATTGTGGCGAACCAGGAATTATGCTCCGCATCTTTATCGATGGTAAATTCAAAAGACACATCTAATGATTTTAAACGAACCAAAAGCTGATTCAGAATCTCTTCGATTTTCTCTCTAGATTCCAAAGTAGTCGCATTTACTCCAGCCATAACTAAACCCCGGAGAATTTCGGGATGCAATCTACGCGCTACCCGTTCAATGGCTTTTCCAAAGCGATTAGCGGCCTTAAGTGCAGATACTACCTGACTACTAGGGACTGGCTTATTCCCTGCGTTGATTTGAATTCCATCTAAACCAACAGAGAGGAGGTATTCAGAAAGATCTTGCTCGTTTTTCAGATAACGTTCTTTTTGTCCTTTTTTAACTTTATATAGCGGGGGTTGAGCAATATATAAATAACCCTTTTCAATAATCAACGGCATTTGGCGATAAAAGAATGTAAGAAGCAAGGTTCTTATGTGGCTTCCGTCGACGTCAGCATCTGTCATGATAACTATCTTATGATACCTTAATTTAGTAATATCAAAATCGTCTTTGCCAATACCCGCACCGAGCGCCGTAATGAGTACTTTTATTTCCTCAGAAGAAAGCATCTTATCAAAACGAGCTTTCTCTACGTTCAAGATCTTACCCTTCAACGGAAGAATGGCTTGATTTTTACGATCTCTGCCCTGCTTCGCAGAACCGCCGGCGCTGTCTCCTTCGACCAGATACACTTCACAGAGAGCGGGATCTTTCTCTTGACAATCGGCCATCTTGCCCGGAAGTCCGCCCCAGTCTAGTGCCGTTTTTCTTCGCGTCAAATCGCGGGCTTTTTTAGCGGCTATTCTAGCGAGAGCCGAATCAATGGCTTTCTGAATAATCTTTTTAGCTACTGCAGGATTTTGCTCAAAAAATATCGTTAATCTTTCATAGACTGCTGTATTTATGAATCCTTCAATTTCGCTATTTCCTAGCTTAGTCTTAGTTTGTCCTTCGAACTGTGGCTCGGCGACCTTCGCACTAATTACACAAGCTAATCCTTCTCGAATATCTTCTCCGGTGACAGATTCTTTCAGATTTTTAATCATCCCGGATTCTTGAATGTATTTATTCACTACACGAGTCAAAGCAGTCCGAAACCCAGAGACGTGAGTACCTCCTTCTATCGTATTAATATTATTTACATACGAAGAAATGGTTTCTGAATAAGAGTCATTCCACTGCAAGGCCAACTCTACGCTCGCAGTTTCTTTTTGACTCGCGAGATAAATCACCTGATCGTGGAGTTTTTGTTTAGACTTATTCAAATATTCAACAAAGTGAATAAGCCCTCCGGTATAGTGAAATTCCAAGTTCTTGGGTGGCTCTTGTCTCTCATCCGAGAGTGAAATGTGGAGGCCGCTATTCAAAAATGCTAACTCTCTTAGCCGATTGGCTAAAGTGTCGATGTTATATTCGATAGTTTCAAAAATTTCTGGGTCTGGCTTGAACGTGGTAACAGTGCCGCGCTTAGTAGTAACGCCAACTTCTTTTAAGGGCGCTAAGGGAACGCCTCGCTTATAACTTTGCTTAAAAACTTTTCCGTTTTGCCTTACTTCTACAATAAGAGATTCGGAAAGTGCATTAACGACAGCAGCACCCACACCATGCAAGCCTCCAGAGACTTTATAAGCGCTACCTTCTTCGTTAAACTTGCCGCCCGCATGCAGCTTAGTCATCACAACTTCAACCGCTGAAATTCCAGCGCCTGTATGCATTCCTGTTGGAATACCTCGTCCGTCATCTTCTACTGTTACGCTATTGTCCACGTGAACAATAACGCTCACTTTTTTTGCGAATCCCGCTAAAGCTTCGTCGATAGAATTATCTACTACTTCGTAGACACAATGATGTAATCCCCGTGCCCCGGTATCCCCGATGTACATTCCGGGCCTTTTACGAACGGCTTCCAGCCCTTCCAAAATCTTAATTTGATCTGCGGAATAATCGCTACTAGTCTCACTCCACTTTGCTTGATTTTCTTCGGTCGTCATGCAATTCCTTCTTTAACTGTCCCGTTACAAAGCCAAAAACGCTTTCCCTTAGAGAATGAATCCTCAGTAGTTGTGATAAAAGTTTGAAGATCCGTTTCCAAAAGAAAATCCAATAAAAACGATCTCCGCTTTTCATCCAACTCTGATGAAAAATCATCCAAAAGAAAAAGTGGCCTATGCCCGGTCTCTTTTCTAAAAAGTGCTATCTCTGATAACTTTAAAGCTAACAAAGCTGAGCGAACTTCCCCTTGCGATCCATGTCCCTTGAGGACTTGGCCATTCATAAAAAATGTCCAATCATCGCGATGCGGACCGACTACAGAATAGCCCGTCCGACGCTCGACTGCTTCGAAAGCTGACACTCTAACCCAAAAGGACTGTTCTAGCAGTTCTAATGAAGGTAGTTGTGCTTGTCCAGTGAAATGAATGGCTCCTAAGCTATTGTTATTTAAAGACAAATTTTCACAGTTTGGCACCCAGTTCGAAAGATAAATCATTCTCAAACCTTCCGAGTGATTTGTAATCTTAGAAGCCATCGAATTTAAAGTCGTTTCCACTCTTTGGAGCCACTTTAATCGTTCATGAGTAATAAAACTTCCGTGTTTGCAAAGCTGCTCAGTAAATCCAAAAAGCGCTTCTGCGGTGGCATTGGGTGAAGACTTTAAAAGAGCATTACGCTGACTCAAGACGCGCTGATATTTCTGAAGTGCTACGAGGTACCTAGAATTTTCTGCGGCTAGAACTTGATCCAAATAAGCTCGACGGGTCGATGGGTTGCCACGAATTAAATCATGATCCGAAGGATTAAAAGTAACTGTATGGAATCCTTGCTCGTAGGAGCGAAATCTCTGCGAGAGGTAGGCGGTGGAACTCGAATAAGGTTTCTGATTGATATAGGCGATTTTAGAGGCCTTATGAGCGATTCTATCAGTGACTTGGAAGGAGATGCGAAGATCTGTTTTCCATTCCCCTTGACTCGTGTCGTCGGAAACCACAGTGCATTCCACTTGCCCAGCAGAGGTGCCCCACCTAATTAAGTTGGCATTTTTAGAATCTCGAAATGATCTAAGAGTGGCCAGCAGCCCCAGTGCCTCAATAATACTAGTCTTGCCTTGGCCGTTTAATCCAACCAATAAATTAAGATTAGGATCTGGCTTAAAATGGGTTTCTTCTATGTTCCTAAAATTTTTGAGCGAGAGGTACTGAACTTTCATTAATTCACATGGCTACTATTATCAAATTCTCATAGGCATGATTACATAAGTATGATTCTGCTGACCGAGCTCACGCAAGATCCCAGGGCTTAGCCGATCCTTGAGATGAAACTCAAGTTTCTCGGCTTTCATCACGCTAAGGCTTTCAAGCAAATATTTGGAGTTAAATCCAATTTCAATTGGGTTGCCCGTGTACTCAACGTCAATTTCTTCTCTAGCTTCGCCCATGTCTGGATTGCTAGAGGAGATCACCAGGGAGCCAGTCTGGATAGTCAGCTTCACTCCGCGACTTTTTTCATTCGCAAGAAGGCTTACGCGTTTTAAAGCCGAATTGAGCTCTAAACGATTAATTTTTAAAAGCTGATCCGCCGACTTTGGTATAACAGGCCTGTAATCAGGATATTCTCCGTCAATCAAGCGAATGAAGAGATAAGAGCTTTCCAATTTCGAAAACATGTAACCACGTTCAAACGACAAGCCAATGCTATCAGAGCCTTCATCGAGAAATTTTCGGAACTCGCTTAATCCCTTTTTTGGAATAATTACTCCGCGCTTAAGCTCCGGAGTAGTCAAAAATACTTCTTGATCTACAAAAGAAAGACGATGGCCATCGGTGGCGGTCATTCTCATGAGGCTGTTCTCTAAGCATTCAAAATAAACACCGTTGATGTGATATCGAGTAGCATCCGTGGAAGCTGCAAACTGGGTCCGATCAATCATATCGATCAAAGAAGCGGTCTTGGCCTGAAAGTAAGTTTTATCTTCAAAACTTGGAAGAGATGGATATTGATCAGCTGGCAAACTCACAATGTTAAAGCGGGATTTGCCACAAAGAATTTCGATCCAGCTATTTTCTTTCTGTGTGATCTTAAGCTTTTTTTCAGGAAGTTCTTTTACGATATCGAGGAAATGCTTGGCCGATAAAGTAATCTTACCCTCTTGCTCGCATTCCACAGGAAGAGTCACTTTGATACCCACTTCAAGATCCGTAGAACAGAGAGAGAGTTCTTGGTTTTTTAAAATGCACAAAATATTGCCAAGAATTTGAATCGTGTTTTTCTTCTCAACGACAGATTGAACTTTTTGCAAAGCTTCTAGAAGTGGTGCGCGATCTATCGAAAAAATCATTTCCAGTAAGTCCCCTTATTGACTGTTTCCCTTGTAGCACTAACTGAGACGAAAAACTCACCTGAAAATAACAGATTTTAAAATCCTGGTTTAAGATTTTTGATCCAGGGTTTTACTTTTATTTTTGGAAGGGCTTTTGGATCGATTAAATAAACTGCCCGTTCTCTTAATACATTTATATAAATCTAATAGTAGTAGTAGTAGGGGGTGTGGATAAGTGGATAACTTACTTAACATGTTGAAACTTATAAAGAAACCGTGTGGATAACTCTGTGGATAAGTGTGTGGATAACTTTTTTGATTTGTGGATAACTTTCTTTATTAAATACGAAACGAAGTTATCCACATAGTTATCCACACACTTTTGTGGATAACTTTTATTGACCGAGTATGGTGATAAGGTAATGGCCAAAAACGACAGTTTTTTGACCCCTGAAAATAGAGTTATCCACAAAGACCTAGTAATAAAGTTAAGTATTGAGTTATTCCAATTACGATCGTCGATGTGGATAAGTGGATAACTCACTTAACTATTTGAAACTTATCAAGAAACCGTGTGGATAACTCTGTGGATAAGTGTGTGGATAACTTGTGGATAACTTTTTCGGCAAAAAGTTATCCACACACTTATCCACAGAGTTATCCACAAAAAACCGGTAACCCAGGAATAAAGGCAGGTATTGCAGGGAAAAATAGGTAGCCGCAGGGAGTTAATGTGTAGTTTTTTGGTCGGTTAATGGGAGATTTGGCTGGTATTTTATGGGGCAAAAAGGGACTTAAATAGTTGGGTGAATTGGTTTTATTGGGTTAAAAATAGGGGATGAGGCTGTGCGTTATGGGGTAAATTTTTAGGGGTGGGGCGCTGATTATTTTAACTTAGGATATGATTTTGGATTTGGTCCACTGCGTTACGTGTTTTTTCGTCTTTATTAAGGGCCATTTCGATCTTTCGGCAGGCATGTAAAATTGTGGTGTGGTCCTTCCCACCGAAATAGCCTGCTATCTCTTTTAGGGTCATATTTGAATGCTGTCGAATGAGGTAAATGGCTATTTGTCGTGGGACTACTATAGATTTGACCCGTGTGGCTACTAGTATGTTCTTACATGTGATGCCAAAATAAATAGAAACGGCCTTCGTAATTTTTTCGACTTTCCCATTAGTTTTCTCCCTAAGCAGCAGGACCGGTTGCGGATTTAACTCTATAAGTTCTTTAGGTTTTACAGCGGAAATTATAGAACCTAATTGAATCTGTTCTAATTTTGATTCTATTTTGATTAGTATATCAGTTATGCTTTTTTGATTTTTCGCTGCCTCCTGTAAGGAGAGAGGTTCTTCTTGTATCTCGTCGAACGCACGCATGATCGCAGTATTTACTTGAATTGCCCGGTCACTTTTCAGAACAACTGATAAGATCGCTACGCCGACCTGAGTGAAACAACGAGGCATGGATCTGCGGCCACCATGTGTTTTGAAGTTCATGACAGCATTTTGTGCATTCACAAGTTCTAATTCAGACTGAGTCAATTTAAACATGAAATTGCCAGGGAAACGGTCGCTATTTCGTCTGACTGCTTGATTTAGAGCGCTAGTGCTGGTCTGGAACAGCCCAGTCAAATCACTATCTAGTACTACTCTACTTCCTCTGAGCCTAT
>JBDSKY010000259.1:0-6786 GCA_039916675.1 Bdellovibrionia bacterium | reverse complement strand
TATTCAAAAGCGAGTTAAATTCCATGCCGAAACTAAAATTTAACCTCTGTGGTCAAAGGCATTTCTCGACAACCTTCGCCAGCAGACCGATAGGCAGCCATAATTAATTGAATGCAGAGATAAGCCTCTTTGGCTTCTTTTCCGACAAATTCACCAGTCTCAATGGCTTTCTTAAATTGATCAAAAAGAGAATTAAACCAACTGACATGACTGGCATCCATCCAATTAGACGCAATTGATTTTTTTTCAACATCCCAAGTTACAGCTCCTTGAGCTACGTCTGGTCCATCTGTCCTACGCATTACAGCCACTTGAAGATCGTCGTCGTCCACAGTAATTGCGCCGCAATCACCTTGAACTGTGTAAATTACTTTACGAACACCGGCGGTCCAAGAGAGCTGAGTATGAGCAGTGCCGTTTGGAAAGGTCAGTACTGCACTGAAACCGTCCTCCGTATTGTATATCGAAGCGTCTTGATTAGACATTTTTGCAGTGACGGCTGTGGGATACTGACCCATCCAATCAAAAGTTAAATAGAAGCTATGGCTCCCATGATCCATTGCAATTCCGCCGCCACTATATTTCTTGTCCCGACGCCAATGCGTTTTCCATTCGGTGACACCCTTGGCATGGGTGTTTCTAAAAGTATTTAAAGTGATGGAACGAACTTTTCCTATTTTTCCACTCGCAATAATATCCCGAATCGCAGTCACCACCGGTGCATGTTTATAATTGTGACAAGGGAAGAGAACTCTTTGTGCTCTCACTGCATGCTTGAGCAGGGCTTCTGCTTCTTCCAAGGTGACCGTGAGCGGTTTTTCGCAAAGTACGTGTAGGCCTAGATCTAAAGCAGCATGCGCAATCTTCGCGTGATCGCAAGGAGGTGTGGAAATATCAACGAAGTCTAGATTTTCTGATTCTGATTTTAACAATGCAAGGTAATCAGAATAAATACGCGCCTTCGGCAACGCCTCCTGAGCCCTCGCCCGTCTAGCTTCACAGATGTCTGCAACCGCAATAATCTCAACGTCCTGCTTTGAATTTGCGCGCTCTAAGTAAGCGGGAATATGGCCTTTGCCAGAGATGAATCCGTAACCAATTACGGCTCCTCGCAGGGGTTTGGCAGTGCTGGCAGACATGGAGGCTGAATCAGATTTTCCAGAGTTTTCAGAATTTTCAGACGACTGCTTCATAACGCCCTGTATTACACCAGACCTAGACACTACTCAAGATTGTAATCGGGGCCTACTGTGATATGAGGTTGCGCTATGAACCCTGCTCCTAACACTACTGTTAACTCTGCTGTACCTACTCATATCGAGCCTCTGAGCCCAATTGAACTGCATATCAAGTGGAACAACGGAGATGCTTATTCACTTCCTTACAGTGAAATACGCTACTACTGCCCATGTGCGGGCTGCATAGATGAGAACACGGGTGAGAGAACCATTCAAAAAACCTCGATTGACCCCGCTATTCGGCCTCTTGGGGTTCAGACGATTGGTCGTTATGCGATTCAGTTTACTTGGAGCGACGGGCATAATACAGGGATGTATCATTTTGATCGCTTGATGGAACTCTGTCAGAAGCAGGGTCGCTCTCTGAATCCTAAGTCTTAATATCTTAAAATGTAGGCAACTCAGCCCTATCTCCTAAGTCGTAGGAGATGCTTTCGCTGCGGGTGCAACCTTTGGCTTTTCTACTGATTTAGTTTCAGCTGCGCTGGATTTCTTTTCTGCTTGGGAGCCACCGGAGCTGCTTGCTGGACTGGCTGTACTTTCGGTTTTGCTTTCCTTCGCGGTTGCCTCTGTATTTTTTCCGTCTTTTCCGTCTGAGGACGCCTTCACTTCTTTTCCATCCGAAGAAGCTTCGGTACCGGTTTTTGCCTCTGAGGAGCCTTCTGCCCCTGCAGGAGCCGAAGATCGCTTATAATCAGTCGTGTACCAGCCAGTTCCTTTAAGAGAGAAGGAGCTCATACTCATTAATTTAGTGAGGGGGCCCTGGCAAGAGGGGCAAATTTCCAGAGGAGCATCGGAAAATTTTTGGATTTCTTCATGAACTTTTTGGCAATTGGAACACTTGTACTCATATAACGGCATAGGGCTAAAGATAGGCACGAACTAGCGACTGTCAATAGGTGCTGGTGAACGATTTACAATATTGAGATTGCTACCTGCAGCCCAATAAATACTAACTGTTTTCTCTGATTCACCATGTTAGAGGTGAAACACTTTTATGAACTCAGAGACGGGAAATTCCCAAGATCCTTGCTTCATGCAGAACTTAAGGCAGATTGTCGATGCTTTGCCTCAGATCGCCTGGATTATGGAAATAAATAAAAGCTTTTTTTACTTCAATCAACACTGGTTTAATTATACGGGCTACGACTCTCTGGTTTGGAACCCAATTGAAGACCTAAAGGACACAATTCATCCCGATGACCTCCAGAAAGTTATAGAGCTTTTTGATTCAAGCCTTCGACGGACCGATACTTTTGATATTAAATATCGTTTGAAGGGGAAAGAGGGTCAATACCGTTGGTACTTAGGAAAGTTTGTTCCAATTAAAGATAGCTCAGGGAATGTGTTTAGCTACTTTGCAAGCAACACCGAAGTTGATGATCAAACAGGATTTGGGCTAACGCTTCAGGATAAGTTACTTAAAAACTTTGTAGATGCCATCCCTCTAGTGGGTTGGACAGCCGATAACGTCACCAATGAGATGTATTACAATTCAAAATGGTATGAGCAGTTCGGATATTCCAGGGACGAAGAAATACCAGAGTGGTCAACTTTGATTCATCCTGAGGATTTGGCTAACTGCATAAAAGCACATACCAAAGTATCAACTACAGGAGAGCTTACGCGGTGCGACTTTCGTTGGCGGTATGCTGATGGCAATTATCGATGGCTCACTGGAGAGTTATTTGGGACAAAAGACGAAAATGGAACCGTCACAAGGCGAATAGGCGTTGTTAAAGATATTGAAAATTGGAAGCATCAAAAAAACTTAGAGGAAGCGCAGCGGACCGCAAACATTGGATCTTGGGAATGGGATCTTATTACGTCGAGCCTGACTTGGAGTAAGCAGGAATATATTATTTTTGGTCTAGACCCCTCAATTCCCGTGTCCGTTGACCTTTACATCAAGCATATTTCTCCCGCTTCTCGAGAGAAGGTCCTCCAAGTGATGAAGCAAATCCTGACGGAGCCGATCCAAAGTGGAGTGACTGAATACTCAAGCGAGGTTGAAATAATACGTTCCGATGGAGAAGTGAGACTCCTTCTAGAAAAAGGCAATGTAGAATTTGATAGTAGCGGCAAACCTATCCGAATGTGCGGCTCTACCCAAGACATTACAGAGAGTAATGTTTATGAGCAAAAACTGAGGAATGCCATTGAGGCCCGGGATGACTTTATGAGTATTGCCTCTCATGAATTAAAAACTCCGTTGACGGCACTTCATATGCAGCTGCAGTTGCTAAACCGGCTCTTGAGTCAGAAATCAAAAGATGAATCTCAGGAAAGCATTCGAATCGCCAAGTTGAGCGAGGGGGCTTTTCTTTCGGTGCGGCAGCTAAGTGGTCTGCTCGATGAACTGTTGGATGCAACTCGTGTTCGTGTCGGAAAATTAAGCCTTAAAAACCTCGAAGTCAATTTAACAGCGACGATCATTGAATGTGTCTCATCTATGCAGGAACTAGCAAAACAAAAAGGCAGTACGGTTACCTTAAAAGAAGAGGAGACTGTACTCGGGAATTGGGATCAGAGTAGGATCACTCAGGTTATTTCAAATCTTCTTTCAAATGCCATCAAGTATGGCGAAGGTAAGCCCATCGAGATCAGCGTATCCACAGACAAAATTTTGGGCAAAGTGCGCCTTCGCATAAAAGATCATGGAATGGGAATTTCTAACGAAATGCAGCTCAAAATTTTTGAACGTTTTCAACGGGGCATTTCGGGTAAAAAGGTAACCGGGCTTGGCTTAGGCCTGTATATAGTTCGGCAGATTATTGAAGCACATGGTGGTTCCATATGGGTAGAAAGCGAGCTGGGAAAAGGATCGCTATTTATCGTAGAATTACCCCTCGTCGGAGTGGAGCAATCGGATGAATAAAGCGTCGTACAATATCTTGATCATCGAAGATAACGAGTCGATCCGCAACGTCCTAAAGATGACACTTGAAATAGAAGGGTTTTCCGCGTGCGAAGCGTCCGATGGAATCGAGGCGCTTTCAGCCCTTAAACGCTCGCCCCTTCCGAATCTGATCTTTCTTGACCTCCTCATGCCGAATATGAACGGATTTGAATTTCTGGAGAGCATTAAAAAAGACCTGACTGATCCAGTTGTAAATATTCCGATTATTGCAATGTCTGCAGTAGCAAATTCTCATCGGGACAATTTATCTCAAACTCAGGAGGTACTTTCAAAACCAGTGGATTTAAACAAGCTGCTGGAATTGGTCTATCGATTTTTTGGTGAGAATTCGGCGGGGAGCGGAGGCTACTAATAGTGGAGCTAGGAAACGCCTCAATGGAAAAAGAAAAACCCTACGCTCAAAACCACGCCTGCCATCAGAGGAAAAGCAGCTCTAGTCTGAGCTAACCAACGAACGCCTAGAGGCAACCAAAGAGGTCGATTCCATAAATTACGGCCATTCAACACTAATAAAATGCCCACCACCCAAGTACCTGTGAGAAACGCCACAAACGGAATGAGATACCCCATTCCTAAGAACTTGGCCTTTGCAAACATGGGAATCACGACTTCACAGGGGCCCAACAAAGATAAGGCGAGAAAACTTCCCCCTACCCCTTTTCGACCCATTCGAATTACCTGCTTTACTCGTAGGAATCGAATTCCTCTTACGAGAGTCATCACCACCATTAAGCCCATGGCAAAAGTGAAAACCTCTTTCGGTCCTAGATGAGAAACCCATTTCTCAATAAATAGATAAATGAAGTATCCCAACAGGACGTGAAAGAAATATGCCGCCGACGCAAATAGGACAGTTCGGGAACGACCCCAGCTCTTCTGCCAGGCCAATACGGAGGTTGGAAACCAGTGATCGGGCCCAAGAACATGAAGGGCACCTGCAAGGCCAGCTAGTAAAATGAGGGATTCATAAGATGTGAGTGGGGACATCATCTTAATTTGGTTAACTTCTTAGGCGCGCAGGGTCAAGCCCTCAGAGCGCTAAATGCTAGATGAAAAATAAAATAATGCCCATAAGTGTCACCCCGAGCCCGGTTATGACATCGCCATAGTGCTCAAATATTGGATGATCGAGCTTAACTAATCCCTTTGATACCAAGATAGTGGAACCAATTATGGCGGCCAAGACACCTCCGCAAAAGGAAATAAAGGCCACTACCGTAGTCATAGTCCCTCTTGACGCCGCTGCTGCGAATACTGGCAGTGCAGCAACACAAGGTGAAAACCCTAGGGAAAACAAAAATGCATACGGTGCCTTCTGTCCCTTGGGATCCGGTCCATGATGGGTATGGCCATGACAGCCGGAGTGTCGAAAATAAGCATACCCCGCATAAATAAGCCCAAACAATGCCAGGCCTAAACCTGCGTAGCTTTCAATTTCTTCTTCGTAATGAGATAGGAATTGAAGCTCTACAAAGATTGAGAGCAGTCCTAACAGAGTGGATAACAAGATATGGCCAGCAGCTACAGTGCTAGCTCCTAAGATAGCGGTCCGCATTGGCCAACGACGTGACTTCGCCATGAGCACAACTGGTAACCAATGTCCGGGAGCTAGTGAATGAACAAGACCTACGAGGGCCGCTGAAGCAGCTAATACAACCATGATAGTGCGGTAAAGAACATAACGAAGAGAAATAGTCAAATGTTTAGAGCAAGGCTCTAAGCAGCTTCCTTTTCCTTTCGCCACTCTAATTCTTTGTTAGCTCTTAGATCACGGTTCAGTCGATCAATCTGGGTCTTTTTAGCTAACATGCGATACCGAGGAAACATCTGATTTTCCTCCATATTTACGTGTTGCTTTACTTCTTCCATCAAAATCCTCATCTTGACGTCAGCCCTATCGCTCGTGATTGTCAGGTCATCAATCTCTTTAAACAAAATTTTAAATTGCTTATGGTCCTGAAGCGCTTCAGAAACCATTCTCTTCATTTCAGGGAACTTATCACATGCGGGATAGAAGATTGATTCTTCCAGATGCCCATGGGTGAGGAGTTCTCGCTTAATACTTTCAAAAATCCGTTGCGTCCTGCCCTTGGATCGGGCGAATCGCCATTGCAAAAATAGCATCTCTACCCCTACATGATCTCTTTCAAGGAGATCGAGGCCGTCTAACCTCCTGTTAGTCAGTGATCGAACAAAAAAGCCTGCCCTTTGAATTGTTTCTTTAACCATACGAGGGAAGCGCGGTGCAAACTATATACCTGGTTGCTGTTGGGGTGTGATTTAGTCGCGATCTGAGGGTGATTTGAGGGTCGTATTCCAATGCCAGGCGAGTATTTGTAATAAAACGTTTTTAACAGTTGAAAAACCGAAACTTTGCAGGTAATCGTTGTCCACGTTTGATGCAGGCCAGTTCTTCGATGTGTCCCCATCGTCTAGAGGCCTAGGACACTGCCCTTTCACGGCGGCGACCGGGGTTCGAATCCCCGTGGGGACGCCAATTTTTTCGGCTCAAACAACCTCTCTGGTGTTTCTTTATCTAAGTACGCAAAATCATATAACGAGTTTTACAGTAGTTAGATCTGACTTTGCAGCTTCTTCGTTACTCGATGTTACGCGAAATTACAGTAA
>JBDSKY010000258.1:0-8388 GCA_039916675.1 Bdellovibrionia bacterium | reverse complement strand
CCCTTACAAATAACAGCGATAAAACCGGAGACGCGACCAAGTACTATGGAGGGTTTAGCTTTCGTGCCCCAGTTTGGCGCGACGGCGATCTCTTGTACACAAAGGCAGCGGATGATCTAGTCGGATGTTTTGCAATTGTATCGACGGCGATTGACCTATGGGCCAAAAAAAATCGCAATCTTCCCCCTTTTTTGGGAATCCTTACCCGGGCTGAAGAAGTTGGTTTCATTGGGGCCATTGGCCATTTTGAACTTGGATGGCTTAAAAAAACATCGCCAAAACTCCCACCCAAACTTCAAAGAAGCATAGTTTGCATAAGTCTCGAAACATCTCGAACCCTGCCAGGTGCAGATATCGGTAAAGGTCCCGTAGTTCGACTCGGAGATAGATTTACGGTTTTTGATCCCGGCTGCACCAAGATTTTAACAGACCTTGCAAATCTAACTCTTCCTCAAGAACATCAAAGACGCGTAATGGATGGCGGCAGCTGCGAAGCAACTGCCGCTATTGTTTATGGATATCCTTGTATTGGCATTTCTGTGCCTCTTGGAAACTACCACAATCAAAGTTTTGAAGGGGGGCCAGATGCCGCACCTTCCAACGGTCCCGCTCCAGAATTTGTTCATATCGGAGATGTGTCTGGCTTGTTAAAACTCTGCCATGCTCTCCTGAAGCCAAAATTACCGTGGGCATCACCATGGAAAAATAAAATGCGGGAATTTAAAAAAAGTGTCCGAGAATATCGACCGCTCATGCGCTCAGGAACCTAAAATTATGAAATCTAATTTCTCTCGAATGTCTCGTAATTTTCCTAGAATCACTCAGCGTCTCTCGAAAATTTCTAAGATAGCCGTGGAAACAACTCATCACGTAGACGAAGTGCAGTTGTTTCTCATTGCTTCTAGCCTGGCATTCACCACTATTCTTTCGATCATTCCTGTCTTGGCCGTCAGCTTCTCAATCTTTCAGGCCTTCGGAGGGATGCAAAAACTCTACTCGATTATTGAGCCTCTAATTTTAGATAATTTAGCGCAAGGAAGTAGTCAGGAAGTCATCGAGCTATTGCACCGTTTTGTCGAAAATGCTCATGCGAGCGCCATCGGAATTGGGGGGATGGTTGGGCTAGTTTTCACAAGTATGAGCATGCTTCTTAGCGCGGAGAAAGCTATCAACCAAATTTGGAATACCCAAATTACGCGGAGTCTATTTCAAAGAATTTCCTTTTACTGGCTCTTCATTACCTTAGGACCTTTGGCCCTTTCAGTAGCATTGGGTATAGCGACCTCATTTAATCTTCCGATCTGGAAATACTTACCGAGCGGAACGGGGATAACTCTTATAAGCATGGGGGTTTTTTTCGTCATATTCAAATGGGTACCCCAAACCGTCGTTTACTGGCAGAACGCTTTGATTGCATCTATCTTCACAACCATTTTCTGGGATTTAGCTCGCTATGCCTACACCTTCTATACGCAGAAAGTGGTTATGTATAATGTCGTCTACGGCAGTTTGGGCGCAATTCCTATATTCATGCTTTGGATTGATATCGGCTGGATAATAATTCTTATCGGTGCAGCACTTACCGCGACCTTACAAAAAAATTTCGTCCCCAAAACGAAGCATTAAAAATCTTAGTCTCCAGTTCCGTCGACCGGCTTAACTTTCGATTTTGAAAGAAACTGGAATGCCCTAAGCTTTAATAAAACTCGATGGGATCTTTGATGCATAAGCCACTTGATTAAGATCGCTGCAATTAGCAGAATCAACATGAACAATCCTATTTTACTATAGGCATCCATAATGGAAGTCGCATTTTTTCCAATAGCGCACCCTAACAACAGCAACCCGGGCACTTGGATCAGGGATGCCATAAAATCTGTTTTCATAAAATTCAGAACGCCCATTTTAGACATCCCGGATGCAAAATAAATAGGCCCTCGAATCATGGGTATGAACCGAGTAAAAAAAACAATTCTTTTCCCGTAATGACGGATTTGTTCGAGTGACTCTTCTATGGCCTCTTTTTTTAGTACCCATCTAAATGGACGAATAGTGAGAATCTTCATTCCCAACTTACTCCCTGCATAGACCGTGGTAGCATTTGCCGGAAGCAATCCTACGCAAATCGCCACCCAAGCTTCAAGGAACCCGACACGGCCCTGACTCCAAAGCAGACCTAAAGTAGTGATAATCACTTCTTCAGGAAAAACTGCTAAAAATATTCCCTGATATAATAGCGACGCAGCAAGAAGTGCGATCTGCCAATGTTCAAGATGATCTAGCCTAGCAATCAAAGTTTCCATAATATTTCCAATGCCAATCCCGGCCCCACCGTTCCTTTTTCAATAGACTTTTACTACAACTAAGCAGCTGAGTCATTGACGCCAGGCGAACGATCGTCCTGACTTACACAAGGAGGAGAACTTCCGTTCGCAGCCTCATTCTTCCGAACCCTGCGGGGCGGTTTTAATTCCAAACGAATCAAAACCGACGAGATAAACTCTCCGGAAGAGCGCTCTGGGCGCAGTCGACCAAAAGAATGATAGTTTTCGCTATCGACCTTTTTAGCCATTTGGCTTAAGCGGCCCCAATCACTCCAAACGTGCTTCGAATCATTTCTGATTTTCCCTATCCTTGCAGGCAGGTCGAAGGCGGACTTGGCTTTCATACGGAGTCGCTCGCTAAAACCTTTATTAAATTTTTTCTTTGAGTTAGAAACTTTGTCTTTTCCTCGTACAAATCCTCGCCTAGCAATAGCCATGGCCGCGGCACAATGGGAAGATAGGCCGTAACCTAGGGAAAATTTATATTTTCCAATGACTGAGGTGTAAGCCGGGTTGACTTTGAAAAGCTCAATCCCGTCTTTGTAGCACCTCGAATGAATCATGGTTGCGAACTTAGAATATGCAAAATGTGACAACATTCGATTCGTTCCGCGTGAATTCATCTCAAACTTTTTTTGAGAGAAATCTAAATCTTCAATTACAATCGGCAATTGATTGGATTTTGAATATTCTACAATTTTTGAAATTTCTTCTCCCAAGGTTGCTTCGATCTGCTCCTGAGTTCTTCCTTGAATCGTCACCGGAACTTGCCAAGATTGAATCCAATTTCCATCACTTGAGATACGTGTCATGGCTAGACAGGCCGGGTTTAAGTCAATTCCAAGGGCTCCGTTCTTGAAATCAGAACTTCGTACGACCATGGGTGCTTCAGTTGACAATAAAACATACCACTTTTTGCCCTCTTTAACGAATCTGTAGGTCATTGCCTGCCCCTGAAGCAGGGCCGAATGGATGAGTTCTTTCTGATAACTAAATTCACATGGTATTTGGATTGTTTTAAATCCCCGTCTTGCGGCTATGCCATTAGTTAATCTCAGAACAAGCTTACCAGGAAGCATTTGACAGCTCTGATTTCCAAAGGATTCATCTTTGGAGCCAATTAGGAAAAACTGTGAATTTCTCGCCGTATTCCAATCCTTTTTCCAGTCTTCGTGGTTCTTATAACCATTTTCTTTGAGATTGAACTGTTTCCTAAATAACTTTTTTCCACCAAAGCAAATGGATGGAGTGTCTTTGAGGCTTGCCTTTAATTTCTTAAGTCTTGCCTGAAATGCAGCTAGTTTTCTTTTCCAGTGGTGGCTTTTGAATTTAGATTTAGTGTCGCTCAATTTCTTTTTCAAACTCTTAATCTTATTTTCGAAATTCTTAATATTAAGTTTTTTTAGCTCGTTAACAGAGGAAATGCTTCCATTGACTTCACACCACATTGAATTAAACTGCCTGGCCGTAATCTGAAATTGAGCGATAAATTCTCGTTTTCGTTCCGCCCTATTTTTTTTGCCCTTCGTAATTTCCGCAAATAAACGCCTTTTAATTGAGGAATATTCCACCGCCATTTCATCTAGAATAGAAAAGGCACTTTCGTCTTTGATTCTAGTTTTGGCGGTTAGTTGCAAAGGGCTGTTTCCTTCTGATAAGAAAAAGATTCATTCTTTGACTCTTTCATTGCTTCAATTGCTTTTAATGCCTTATTCCTGGCAGAGCGTTTACCATAAAGCCTTGCGCAGAAGGAGGTTAGCACTTCTATCATGTCACGAACTAGATCATCGGATAACTCGTCCTTATCTACAACAATCACTTCTCTAGACTGGGAGCGAAGAAGAGTTTCAATGTACTCAAAACCAAATCTTGTTAATCGGTCTTTATGTTCGACTAAGATCACATCGATCGATTTGTCTGCGAGGATACTCAAAAGTTTCTTACGATTCCCGTTTAAGCCAGAGCCAATCTCAGTTAAAATTTTCGTTACAATCAGTCCATTATTTGCAGCATAAATCGACATTCTTGCCACCTGACCCTCTAAGTCCTTTTTCTGATCGTGTGAACTTACTCTAGCATAAATACTGGTCGATTTTAATTGGGTTCGTTTCTCACCCTCAATATCATCTTCTACTAAAATCATGCCACTCGGCGTCTGGATAGCTTTGACCGGCATTTTGCCGTGCTTAAACCACCTCCAGGCGGTCATATAGTTAATACCTTGCTTCTCAGCCCAATCGCTTAGTCTCATCTTGACCATCTAGAAGCATTTGTAGCAAAAAACTGCAATAAAAATCTATTTTCGTAGATGTTCTTCTACTAACTGTTCAGCAGTTGCCCACCCTAATTGAAATGTTTTGCCTTTTCACCTGATAAAACTTGAATTCTGTATAAGCTTGCCACATCCTTGGGGGAAAGAAATTTTGATTCTAGTTAGAGTCTGTTGGAGGGGGCTATATGAGAGTAACTCACTTTTTGAACTCAATGCGCCCTGGACACGATGGGGTCACAAGGGTTGCGTATCGGCTCCGGCAGGGCTTTAAGGCCTATCCTGATAAACATGTTTTTGTTGCCCCAACTTTGCCTAAGTCAGCAAACTCAGATATGCTTAAAGTGCCATCAGTACCATTTCCGTTGTCCACGGATTATCGCCTTCCCGTTTGTACCCCGGACTCCGTGGGCATGATCATTAAGAAATTTCGTTCGGATGTCATTCATATCCATACGCCCTGCACACTAGGGCTCTCTTCTGTAAGAGCTGCAGAGGCCTTGAATATCCCAAGTATTGCGACTTATCATACCCACTTTCCTACCTACCTTGAGTACTATAAAGTCGAGGCCTTACGTCCGTGGATCTGGAAATATTTGAAGTCACTCTATAGGTCTTGCGACGCAGTGATCGTTCCCTCTAAAACTACTCTATTGGAACTCCAAAAAGAGGGAGGCTTCAAGAACCTTGTCCACATCCCTCACGGTGTTGATACCCGAAGGTTTTCGATTCGTCACAAAGACGACGAATGGAGAGCCTCTGTGGGTGGAAAAAATAAAATCATAGTTACTTTTGTCGGTCGCTTAGTCTGGGAAAAAAACCTGAAACTTCTCGCTGAGGCAGCCAAGCTCGTAGAAACAAATAAGCAAATAAGGTGGGTGGTTGTCGGCGACGGTCCAGCACGCGCAAAATTTGAAAAAATGATGCCTAACGCCCATTTTACAGGATTTTTAGGAGAACACGACCTTCCAACTGCCTACGCTTCTAGCGATATTTTTGTTTTTCCCTCAGTTACTGAAACTTTTGGCAATGTCACTATAGAGGCGATGGCCTCAGGGCTACCCGCTATTTGTGTAGCTGCTGGTGGAGCAAAAGACATTGTCACGCCTGGCCAGAACGGATTCCTTTCCCCTCCGGATGATCCCCTAAGCTTTGCCCAGTCAATTGACCTCTTAGTTAGAAAGCCTGAATTAAGGGCTCAGCTCTCCCAAGGTGCCTTGGAAAGTAGCGCACTTTATAATTGGGACAATACGGTACGCCGCTACCGCGAAATCTATCAAAACGCCGTAAAGAGCCGAAATAGCAGAACTCTTCCTAAATCTGCAGTGAGCAGGAAATCGCGCGTAAAGAGATTTTTCATGCCTTCCCTGAGGAAGTGATCATTGGGATTGTGGATAGGCCCTTAACTACGTAAGTCAAGTTCCCAAAGCTCGCGTGCAAAGTCGCGAACAGCTAGCAGGGCTTGCCACTCTTTCGGCTGATAGCCTTTTTCACCTTCAAAAGCTTCATACTCCCACCCGACCGTATCCGTCTGAAGTTGAGTTAATGCTGCCCCAATTCCTTGAGACTTTGCAATTTGAAGATATTTTTCTCTGTTAAATTCACTTGTGGGCATAAAGAGGCATTGTACTGAGGAAAACATATAGTTTCAAGTTTATTTACATTTGACTCAGAGGCCAGTCTTCGTTAAGGTGCGGTTTGTTCGGGGCATAGCGCAGCCTGGCTAGCGCATCTGGTTTGGGACCAGAGGGTCGCAGGTTCGAATCCTGCTGCCCCGACCAATTTTTCACCAACCAGCGTAACTGCTGGTTTTTTTTTGTCCTCTAACCAAAAAGAGGGGCGAGGGTTCCGATAATCCACCTTGCAGACGGGCCAAGTGCTAAAAATGGATTTATCAGTCAGTATACGATACTAGACTTTTTATTACCTTTTTATCCTTAAATGTTACCGTGCAAACTCCATGAAAAGGGGCTGTTCCGGAAAAAATGAATTTAGTGACATCATAATTTTCATCTGATTTGGTTCTAACCTGATCTTTTGAATTTGTTTTTTTTGCCAACTCGATAACTTGCTTTTCTTCAAAGCCGACTAATAGACTATTACACAGGTTGCTAGTCTTTCTTTTTATATTTTCAACTTCTAGATATTGCCAAAGAATTGCTAAACCGAATATAGTCATTACAAAAGCGATAAACGCGAGAATATATTTCATACTTTAGCTACCTTTGCTTCCAGAAAAGTCCAAAGACGACATACAAATAAACAGCAAGAAATGGTATCGAACTCAATAATAATGCTTTCAGGGGAATTTTTGAACTACTGAATGGCCAACGCTCAAGAGTGAATGAGAAGCGAATCCCCGAACGAATGTCGTAACTCAAGTTCCAAAGTAGTCCTGCAGCGATATAAAGAAAAGTTGAAAGATAAAGATTTGATGACCAGCTAGGTGGATAATAACCATCCTTTAAATAATTGTATAAATCATAAGACCAACTTGCGGAAAACAGCATACTGCAGATTGCGCTTAGTAAATGTAAAGGAGGTAATTTATATTTAAAACTACGAAATATGACGGCAACTGCCCACGGTGCTGTAAAGAAAGTGAGAACACTCATGAAGAAACTATCACAATAGTCCCAAGTGCGATCATGAACATAGGGAACTACCCCCATTAAAATACCACTTGAAATAAAAAACGTTACCAATTTCCAGGGAATGAATAGAAATTTAAAATATCCTTTATATAATTTTTTAAATTTCTTCCAATCCACCAATGCGACTAAAAGGCACAAGCAACATAGAGTACTCCAGATGACCAAATAATTTGTCAAAATCGAAATCCCTCTCTTACTGACTGAAGATCAGTCTATAAATTCGATCCGCTATTGCCTATTTAAAATCCTCGCATGGCTCCCCATGCGAGAAGGACTTAGACCTAATTCAATCAGTCCACGCTCCCAAGGAAGACAGTTCACTCCTCTTATTTTTCTAGGAATAGGGTCTTGAGATAAACAGAATGCTTCAGAGTTTTCAAGATCCTTCGAGAAAGCCACCAAGGTTGCAAGTTGAGTCTCGTCGATCTGTCTCGTCGATTTAATTTCTACCAAAGCGAAAGGTAATCCCGGGCGATCAATAATTAAGTCGATCTCAGCATCGTCCTTTGTCCGAAGATAGCTTAATTCCCAATCCTTTTTAAAATAGGAATTCAGCCTGACAATTTCAGTGATCAAGAACTGTTCAAATGAATTACCATAACCGTAAGTTTGTGGCGTAATGGGAACCGTCAAATTACGGCTCAAAGCACGCTCAACGCCACAATCAAATAGGTAAAACTTTGGATTCTTTCTCTGTCTTTTTCTCAGCGAACGATCAAAAGGTTTGAGCTGATATCCAATCAACGTATCTTCTAGAATTTCAAAGTAAGACTGGATCGATACGGGATCGCTGGCGACATCCCTCGCTATTTTACTATAATTAATAATTTTGCCCGAGCTCTGCGCGGCAATCTCCAAGAAAGCTCGGAAGGGGGCAACTTTACGAATCAGCTGTTCAGCCAGAATTTCTTCTTTTAAATAAGTCTGAGCGTAGGTTCTTAAAAAGTCTGCTTTCTCTTCGTCTTCCGCCAACTGAAATACTTTAGGCAAGCTGCCCCACGAAAGGACGTTGTCTAAGTTAAAATCTGTCCCTAGCTCTAAATAGGTTAAAGGGAAAAGTGAATAGGTGAACGCGCGCCCTGCCAGAAGATTTGCAGCGCCACGTTTTAGTTTCCGAGCGCTGGAACCGGTTAGAGCAAAT
>JBDSKY010000257.1:0-11649 GCA_039916675.1 Bdellovibrionia bacterium | reverse complement strand
CCTTCTGAAAGCGGCTCTGCAGATCGGCAAGATTCTTGGTTTGCTCGACCAAGCTGAGGTGAGCCTGCTTCTCATGAGTAATGTCACGTGCAGTCTTGGCGATCCCCACTACCATTTTATTGTCGTCGTAGATTGGCGACATTGAAAGAAATACTGGAAATCGAGTACCGTCTTTACGGATTCGTTCAGTCTCAAATTGCCTGATTTGTATCCCTCTTTGAAGCCTATCGAGGATAGAGGCTTCTTCCGAAACCCGATCTTCTGGAAACAATTTCAAGATGGATTTTCCGATCATCTCTTCGCTCCGATAACCGAAAATCTTTTCTGCAGCCGGATTCCAACTTGTTACAATGCCAGTAAGGTCTTTACCAATGATGGCATCGTTGGACGACTCAACTATGGCTGCCATACGCATGTTGGATTGAATTGCAATCTTCTGATCGTGAATATCAGTGCAGGTTCCAAACCAATTTTTTACTTTCCCATCAGAGTCTAACTGTGGAACACCTCGCGCTAAGAACCAGCGGTAAGAGCCATCCTTGCGTTTTATTCGATACTCAGTCTCATAACTTGATCCAGTCTCGAGGCATTTAAGCCATGCGTTTTTGGAAGCAGGCACGTCTTCAGGATGAATAATGTTTCCCCAGTGAGCCTGAACACTTGGAACGCCGGTGAGCTCTGTCCAGTTCGGACTCATATAGAGTGACTTACCGTTAGGGGCGATCTTCCAAACTAATTGTGGGATCGACTCAGTTAAAGAAAGTAGATCGGCTGTTCGTTCTTCAACTCGACTCTCAAGCTCTGACTGCGCCAATACCAGCCTTTCTTCGTAGTCCTTAATATTGGTGATGTCCAGGAGCGCACCCAGATAACCTGTTATTTCACCGCTAACATTTCGCAACTGTTCGCATTCGGCGTTGACCCAGGTTATCTCCCCACTAGGTTTGCGAAGCCGATATTCACATTTAAAAGTACGCTTTTCAGCGTCTGACGACATCCATTCTTTGAAGATTTTTTCTTTGTCGTCTGGATGTACTGCATTCTCCCAACCAGCATTGATGGCTTCTTCCAGACTGAGCCCGGCAACTCTTTGCCAACCTTCGCTAACAAAAACAAATTTTCCTGTCTTATCTGCCTGGAAAATACCTGCAGGCGAAAGCTGAACAAGCTTCTTATACTTGGTCTCACTCTCTACGCTCATCTGCTTTGCAAGTTTGGACTTTGCGGTATTTGAGAATTTTTCTTTGTAGTTTTTGAAAAACTCTCCCAGTCGAGGCTCTTCTGCGAGCAAGGGACCAAGGTGCTCCTTTGCTCTTTGATCTGCCTCGAAAGACAGTTCATTTGCGTGAGCTTCTGCCCATGTGAGACAAGTTTTGTTGTATGCAAAAAACAGTGTCAAAAAAGCGTAGTTTGTATCCCCGATTACACCCCGAAGCGCTTTTGAGTAACTTTCCGTTTCATCATCTCCAAAAAATATTTGAACCGAAATGTGGAGTATAGCGTCTTCAAACGTGGAGCCCGCTTCAGGCCAGTTGCCGATTTTTCCAGTGTAACCAGCCAGCAGACTTAAGGAGGCGCGGATATCGCTTTCGGAAGGTACGTGCCATTTCTCCAAAAGATCAAGTACGTCACCTGCCTTCATCCCGAGTGGACGCAAAGCGCAACTGTGACAAACAAGACAATAGGGAACGCTACAACTCCGAGCTACGATCGCCGCGAATTGTTCTTTAAAAAGAGCTGGTAGTGGATTTTCGACGTAGGCAGAAAGAGTTTGTTGCCAGAGGTTCTCTAGAATTCGTGGAGTCTTTAAAGCGGGAGCAAAAAAAGGCGGAAAAAAGCCAAAGCGGCTTTCTATTTCTTTTTTTATTTCCTTGCTCGACCGCATTCACTTCTCCTTAAGGACTTTTAAGCGCGACACTTGAGGCCCGCCTCGCTCCAGACATACCCCACTCTTCGGTGTAAGTGTGCTTACAGAATAGGCAATTCGTGGTTGGGCGAGATGAAGCACACTTTCAGAAATCTGAACATAAAGGCAGAGCGAATTTCCTAATGGTTTCAGCATCATTCGCCGATAAGCCCGTAAGATGAACCATCTGCTCATAGTAGAGGACAGCGAAGAGACCACGCTGATCCTTAAGAAATCTCTCGGTGGTAAAGATTCCGAGCTCACCTTCGCTGCAACTGCTGAAAAAGCTTTAGCGTTGCTGGCGGCAAGAGACTTCTCGCTCGTTCTTTTGGATGTCAGTTTGCCAGATCAAGATGGATTCCAGGTTTTCACGGAAATGAGAGGGTCTGAACGGCTTCGAAACGTTCCAGTCATTTTTCTGAGCGCCAATAGTCAAGATACAACCAAGGTGGCAGCATTTTCGATGGGGGCAGAAGATTACGTGGTCAAGCCCTTTAGCCCAATCGAGCTGCGTGCAAGAGTTGAGGCCAAGCTCAGGAAAGCAACCATACAGAATCAGGAAACACAGGCGCTTCTAAAGGGCGATCTTCGATTGGATTCATCTACGCAGCGGGCTTACTCGCTAGGGGATGGTGTCCGCACCCTTATTCGTTTTACTCCACGCGAATTCAAGCTGCTTTTCCAACTAGCAAAAAACGAGGAGTTGGCTCTAAGTCGCGAGCAACTGTTGAATGCCGTTTGGGGCAATTCATCTGAAGTATTCGACCGCGCGGTGGATACCCATATTTCGTCCATCCGGAAGAAGCTTGGGTCGCTTGCAATTTACATCGAGTCGGTTCCGGGGTTGGGTTACCGATTTTCGAGCAGCAGCAAGAAATCTTCCAAACAAAGAGCGGCCTAAGCTCCTTGCAAGCACTCATCTCAACGAAAGCGGCACCTTAAGTTGACTTTCAGATTCCTTAAACTCTGCTCCATTAGGGCCACTTACGTTCCTCCTACGGGCATGCCACTTTCCCCGCCTTGTTTTCGTAGGCACAGCCCAGTCATTGAGAACTTCTGCGATCTTCCAGTAAGACTAGCCACGCTCCCTAAGCTTCTGCATTTTCTCGACAGCTGCTTGCTCTCGTTTATGAACCATGACCTGGTTCTGTCTCCATGCCTCGCCATATCCGAGTGGCTCTTGGTTTTTCCCGCCTGCTCTGGTGGTGGGAGTGAAATTCCGGCTTCAATCAGACCGCGCCTAACAGCATCCCTGGAGGAAGAAATCTCGGTTGCGATTTCGTGAATTGAGAGCCCCTCCACGACGTATTTTGGTGGAGGAAAGCCCGGTCCTTGAAGAGCGGTATGTAAGAAAACTCAATGATGCCATTCAGTTGATGTGGAGGAAAAACCGGATGTCCTAACTGTGGCCTACGCCACCCCAGATTTTGATACTAAAAACCGCCGATACTTGGAAACAGGTATCGCCGGTTTTTTTTTGCCCCCTGCTCCACCGCCCCCCTTGGAGTGGGTGGTTAAATGCGCCTCCCTCCCAAACGTCCTAAATGCGTAGATTTCTGGCATATCTACTCGGTAGTTAAGCGTAAAACCTACGCATTTAGGACGTTTGGGAGGGAAGCACTCATCAGCAATGAGTGTCGATAAGTGTAGATGATTTATTCAACATTTGAAGGCCGTCAAGCGTGGGCCATCGTCTATCCAATAATTGCCACTAGAGCTCGAGTATTTCCAAAAAACCCTTCTTGCTACAATAGGACTTTCGGAAATCCTATTGTAGCAGAATATACGATATGCTACATTCCATATACTATGGGGATTGTTAAAATAAACGAACAAATTCACAATGAATTGCGAAAAGCCTCAGAGGTTTTTAATAGGTCTCTGAATTCACAAGCGGAGCATTGGATAAAAATCGGGATGTTGTCCGAACTCCATCCCTCAATAGACTACGAAGAAATTAGAAACCTCTTGTTGAGTTACAGTAATCTTTCAATTGATAAAATTATTAAAAAGAGTCTATCAAAGTGATTTCTTTGAAATCAGAGCAAGACCTTATCCTCTATAGAAAAACAGGAAAAATTGCAGGAGAAATCCTTACAAGACTTATTCCTGAAGTAAAAGAGGGTGTTTCCACGTACTATTTGGCGAAACTTGCTGAAAAGTGGATTATTGATGATTACGAAGCCATCCCCTCTTCTATCGGGCAATACGGCTTTAAGTTTGCTCTATGCTCGTCCGTAAATAATGTCGTCTGCCACGGTATTCCCTCTGAAAAAGAAATTTTGAAGGAAGGGGATATTGTGAATCTAGATATAACCGTTAAAAAGCACGGCTTCGTTGCAGATACATCTCGCATGTATATTATAGGTCAAGGTTTCGAACAGGCTGAGCGCTTCAGTAAAGTAACTAGAGAGTGCTTGTTCAAAGGAATTGATCAAGTGAAACCTGGCAACACTATCGGCGATGTCGGCTTTTGCATTTACAAGCACGCAACAAGAAACGGCTACTCTATCGTCAAGGAGTATTGTGGGCATGGAATTGGAAAGTTGATGCACGAGGAACCCCAGGTTCCACACTACGGAAAGAAGGGTAAGGGAATTAGATTTAAAGAAGGAATGGTTTTTACGATTGAGCCAATGGTCAATCAAGGCTCGGCCACCATCAAGCATCTTGCTGATAATTGGACGGCAATAACTCAAGACGGAAGCCTTTCCGCCCAATGGGAACATACCGTTGCTGTTACACGAAATGGTTACGAAATTTTGACATTAAGAGACGAAGAGAAAGAGACTAGGAAACGGTAGTTTAAAACCTTCCAAGTTCGTAATTAAGATGCAACTGGCACCTCAATCACCGCAACTAGTAGTATAAAGCCAATTTCCAGGCCCTACATAGACTGCCACTAGACTATCTCTGGACGTTCGGACTGCGGAAAGATTAAATCCGGTAAGTGCAAAATTCATAGCGCTTGCACCCGTAATATTAGGATTGGTACCGCTAGCCAGTGCAGTCTTTGCGAACGCACCACTCGAATTGGTGTTCATAATAATTTCGCCGGAGGCCCCAATTCCTGTTGGATAAAGGACTGTCGCCATTCCCGACGAATTGATTGTTAGCGAAGTTTGTAGAAGCTGCAAGACTCCGGTCGCACCAGTGGCTAGGCCGGAAACACCTGCGCCAGATTCAATCGACATTGGAGTCCAGCCACCTGTGGATTGACAAGTAACTAGGGTGCCTGAACAGGATGCATAGAATATTTTGTTGTTGGAGTAGTCAAAGTAAGAGATTGCAGGTGCTAACGTGGACGGATTGATTTTTACGGCCAGACCTTGTCCCTGCGCGGCTCCGGAGATAACTGCGGATGTACCATAAACCGCAGTGGGATCGACCGTATAATTATACTCTACTCGTGTAGTAGTTAAATCGAGATAACTTACTGCGATGCTGCTCGTAGAAGTTTGGAAATCTACACTTAAGTTGCTTGCGAATGAAGCGCCCAGTCCATCTATGGTTTGAACTGTGCTCCACATTCCAGTAGTGGGATTGAGACGAGAACTTTTGACTCCATTAGTTCCCCCCGCTGATGAATTTATCACAAACATGACAGGATAGCTCGTACTCGGGGTAGAGTATTGCATGGCTAAGGCCGTATCGTTCGTCGCTGGGAGTGTGGGATTTCCAGTCATAGCAGTAAGGGGAAACTGATACTGAATCCAAGTACCGGAACCATCAGATGAAGAATTCGTGACCAAATAAAATCTAAAAATTGAAGCGTCATAGTACGAAATCCAAGGCTTATTATGCGCGTCCATTGCCAAGGAAGGATACTGAGGATTACCCGTTCCAGGAATAATATAGACTGGCCAGGTGCTGGACGCAGAGGTTCCAGATCTCAGAGAATATTTCAGCTTTGCTCCTACGGTTGAACCGATAGAGAAGTCCACGTATGCGACTGCAGGTACCCCGCCAGCAGTTGCCGCCACCGAAACATTCCTTGTTTGAGACGTCGTTTGTTGAATGTGCCCAGTTTGATCGGGAAAGAAATTGGAGTAAACGGCCGAAGCACTATTTGAAGCGATGGTATAGTCATTCACCACTCCTGCCGCCAAATTGAATGGTGCGGCGCCAGCCCCGTAGCTGACATAAAGGTTACCAGTACTACTTGAAATAGCAGCGCCACCGCCTCCGGCTCCTGCGGCCGCTAATGTAAGGGTATTTACGATCCCCGCCGTGTTCCATGTTGTAGTACTGAAATTGGTCGTGACACTATTGTGGTAACGCACTGAAGTAGTAGATTCATTGGCCACCACGTGAAACTTACCTGTGCTATCTTTAAGAAGGGATAACCAAGCATTGCCGGAGGTTGCGCCAGTCCCAAAGGTATTTCCAGCTGTCACGGACGCGGGTGCCAAATTACAAGCCTGATCCACCTGAAAAGCCTGCAAATTGCCGGCGTTCTTCGTGAGAATTTTTGGATTGTCCCCGGTGACAGTGGAGTCGATATTTAAACTATTAGCGATATTGGCCGACGCCGCGATTGTCTGAAGGCTCCAGCCTGCCGCAACAGTGCAACTTGCCAGAGGATTGCGACAAACAGCATATCTAACGGACGCCCCAGCATTTCCCCCATAAACAACTGCTGGATAATAGCTAGATTCAGAATTTTTACACCAAGCCATTCCCGTTTGCATCTGGGTGGCCACTATGTTGGAAGCTTCTATCGTATCCGCAATTGTGGTCATTGCCACAAAGGAAGAAGGCGATTGACAATTTTGATCGCAATAGATGAAACGTGCTCGTCCAGTCACTGCAGTACCTGTAAGGTAAACTAGGCCCACTTGATCCAAGGGACTGACCGATACTTCAAGCGCGCGTGATAAACTACCTGCGACCGTATCAATCACAGCGGAAGTCCAAACGCCTGCGCTGTTGGTTATCGCTGCGCTTCTCATTGCCATTTTTACATTAGTGCCTCCCGTGGTCCAAAATATCATAGGGACACCGGTACTTAAAAACGCCAGCTTGACCCAAGTGGCGGACCCTGCGGCCACTGCCGAATCCCCAGCTACGTTTTCGATCACATACTTATTTCCGTCCCAGTAGGTAAACTTAAGAGTTAAAGAGCCTCCAGTTGCGGATCCATCGTAAAAAGCAAAAGCTGGAAAAATATTGTTAGGAGGAATTTTTAAATCGGACCAAAGCCCACGTTGAGTGGTGAGCACAGTGCCTTTCGATCCGTAGTCTATCACCGATGTGGAGCAACTGGTTGCTGCAGTAGTAGGAGTGGTAGCGGTCGCTGCAGGCGAAAACCTTGTTCCGACAGGTGAACAACTCGATAGATAAAAGCTAAAAGCACTCAAGAATACAAGCCACAGTTGACCTGATTTTTGAACTTTTCTGTAAAACTCTGCAATTATGGCAGTTAACCGGAGCCTAAAAGGCATCAGTTCGCGTTTCTCCTCTACTTTCTTTTCGGACTTTCAGATTTACAAGTTTAGGTTTGTTACCTAATAATTAGAGGAGGTTAGTCAGACACAGCGAGTTAAATTCTTTCACATTTAAAATTTAAGTTTTCTGCCGATAATAGAAAGAGACTGACTTACTGAGTAAATTAATTTGGAATGAATATTTGAATGAAAAAACTGACTTATTTAATCTGCGTCATGATTTTGTCTGCAACGGAACGAGTCTCCTGGGGAGCTCAATTTCTCTTAGCAAGTGGCGGCGAATATAATCAATTGCAGATGACCAATGCTTTAGGAACCGGTGATGCCTATTACGCTGGTGTAGGTTATATCATTGGCGCGCGCCTTCGATTGGAAATACCCTTAGTTATCAGGGGTAGTCGTTCAACTTTGGATTTTTGGGGATCTTATCAGAACTACCAAACCATTAATACGGCGGATACTTCGGAGAAAAATGCTCTCACTCCGATATCAGTGGGTATTCAAAGCCGACTAAAAATTCTCCCTTTCAACGTAGCCTATTTTTTAATGGGCTTTGACTATAAAATGACGAACAGTGTCATAACTTCTGGTTTAAGCACCTACAGTAAAATCTATGGAACTTTAGGACTTAGTCTTGGACTAGAAATTCCATTTACCCCTTGGCTTTCTCTTCAAACACTGGGAACTCAACACATGGGATTAGCTCCGGGAACAACAAACAATAGTGGTTCCAGGGGTGTGAGCGAACTGACTGGCACCGTGCTTCTGCAACTAAGACTCCTTCAGATTGGATACGATCACTAGGGGATGGATTCCCTATCGAGCTCCATCCCTGAAAAATCGAAGCTCACCCAACAATTTTGGATTGATTCTATTTTCTCGCGGCACGAGCAATCGGCTCTTTATTGTATCCTGAATAATTACAGATCCGTCGCGTCTCCTAAGTTGAAGGGTATCCCATCTATAATTGGTAACCATTGATCCGTCCGGGGTCATCATACCGACGGGGTTCAGGACTTTTTGTCCATTCGCTTTTCCGACCAGAATGCCCAGTAAAGAATCCCCATCAACCACTGTCAGCCAAAAATCACCGTTTTTCGATTGAATCAAAAATGGCGGAGGAAAGGGATCTTGATCAACTGTCCTGGACGTAATAATATAAGGACCGTCTTGAGACGGATGAAGTGAATGTTTGCGCGGTTCAACCTTAAACCAGGTATGGCCTAATGTAATTTCGCCCAAACTGCCAAGAGATAGGCCCTTCATGGTCAATTTAACGGCAGTTTTCTTGTTGTGAAATTTTCCACCGCATACACCAGCCACCCAAAGATTCAAGCCTGCTTCAACGCCAGAAAACTTTCCGTAAAGATCGTTTAAAGATTTTCCATCCAAAGAAGCCGGCACAACTTCAAATCGAAACGCTGCGGAGGCCATGCCTATTTTTCCGATAGTCTTCAGATTTCCCATAGAAATGGGAATTGAATAGGCATAACCCAGCTCATTACTAATGCAGGATAGAAATAAACCTTGGTGGCCTTGCGCACCCAGATCAGTTTTACCGAAAATCAAACCTGCGGATGATCCACCCATAAAAGGCGCCGGATGATCCAGAAATCGATTTTCAATCCGTTTGGCGAGATCAAAACGATGGAGCTTTCCTATATAACACTTCGAATACGGCAGCTGTCCAGGGTGTTCTTTTGCCCAAGGCGAGTCAAATAAAGCCTCATACAAAGCGAGGTCTCCATAACTGAAATGAGAGTTTAGAAAGACAGTCATCGCCAAAATAAGTAGAGGTTTAACATTCACAATAAGAAGGTTCTACATCTATGACACAAGGTGTCAACTTAAAAGCTTGAAAATAGCCCTTTGAGTAGGGTTTTTAATATCAAAAATCGTCAGCTCTCAATTGAAAAGTCGAGAAAAGGCCAAGACCGCACTTTGATAAGATGATACGCGAGGAGCAGTATCAGATGCATCAAAGAGATGTGTCATATAGGCGTAGGCAACTCCAATTTCATCTTTGAAATCTATTTCAGGATAATTCGCCTCAGTACCAGTAGGAAATTGATTGTCGATCCATTTATTAAAAATGCCCCGAACAGTCATTAATTTCATATCTTCAAAATTCTTGGAAGCTTCTCCCACTTGTGGGTATTTCTTCGCAATGTAATCACTAATATGTTGGGCGCCAAATGTTTCCCCAATTAAGAACAACCAGAAGTGAAGCGCAACGACTTCATGGCGCGCGGACTTCAAATAATTGCCGTAATCGATAGCTGGTACGGTGGGTTGAAAATAAGACGAGTTTCCAACTAATTTCAGTAATTCTTCTCGATAAGGCAAGGACCGAAAGAATATTTTTTGTGCTGAGGGGAGCTGATTCCAACTCTCTTCGCCGGCACTTGGGCCAAAATCTAAAATCGATTCCATAATTTTCAGAATAAATATGCGATCACAGAAAAACTGAGCAACCTGCTCTCTCCGAAAATCACCCTCTCTCAATTCTGTGATGAAGTTATGTCTCTCTAAAGTAAAGTGCCCACTATGAGACGATGCCACTTGCATGAGTTTTCCAGAAACCCCTGCTAGTCCCTGAACAGAAGTTAGTGACGAAACACAGAGGACAACGGCTAAAAAGGCTGATTTAAAATACATTTTAATTCCTTAAATAATCATGACTTATCCCAATTAGAAGGGACATTCGGTGTCAAAGCCTGTTTTAGTATCATAAAGAATCAAATTTGTCGTCAAAAAATGACACACTATATCATTCCTGCTGTATTTATTGGCTAAGTCTTGATTACAATCGCGTCCGAAGTTCAGAGGCGGAAAAACCCCACTATACCTCCGGCAAGGACAAGCCACGCTGAGTTTAATTTGTAGCGAATCAAGCAAAATCCTGCGGTAAGAGCGAGTGCAACTGTCGTAAAATCAACTAATGCAGACCGCCCTAATTGCCAAGTAACAACCACCATCAAAGCTAAAGACGCGACATTGACGCCATCCAAGAACGCTCTAGCAGCGAACGATCTCCGGAGCTTGGGAATTAATGGAGCGCTCACGGCGACAAAAAAGAACGCCGGAAGAAAGATCCCGAGTGTAGCTAATAAAGCTCCAGCGTTACCGGCGATAATATATCCAATGAAGGTAACCGTTGTGAACACTGGACCTGGTGTAAATTGACCGACTGCCACCGCATCTAGTAATTGTGCCTGAGTGATCCAGTGTAAACCTTCGACAAGGTCTGATTGTAGAAAGGCAACCAGAACGTAACCACTTCCAAAAAGTACTGACCCGATCTTTAAGAAAATCAGAAATAACTGAGGGAGAACGATGGGCAGGGCTCCCCCTACCACCCCTATTGCAGCAGATGCCTTCGTCGCTGGCGGAGAAAGAAGTGCTATCAAAACAGACTTATTTGGAAAAGTTTCGCGTCTCTTTGAACCCAGCATTCTGAGGATCATCATAATGAGTCCAGCAGCAAAAATGATCGCCACTTCATTAAAGCCTGCAATAGTAAGAGCCAGCGCTAAAGCGCTTAGCGCCGCGAGGAGGAACGACTTAATTGCAGTATGTCCAAGACCCCAAAGGGCTTGAAAAACAACCGCGATGACCACTGGCTTAATTCCATATAAGATGGCTGAGACTTGAGGCAAGGATCCATATTGGACATATGCGCCTGCGATAGCCCAAACGATTAATACGGCAGGCAAAATGAAGCATGCACCTGCGATTAACAAACCAGGCCAACCACGACGATGATACCCAATATGAATCGCAAGCTCCGTTGAGTTTGGACCTGGAATCAAATTTGTGGCGCCCAGGTAATCAAGAAATTCGGATTCAGTTAACCAGTTTCTACGCTCAACAACTTCTTCCTTCATCATCGCAATGTGGACAGCTGGACCACCAAACGACGTCATTCCAAGCTTGATGAAGAGAAAGCCCAATTCTCGAAGCGAAGTCTGTTCATGAGAAGATTGATTAAGACTCATTCCAGGGTGAATCCATCTTGGAACTACCTTTGGAGGAAACCACTGAAAGGAACAAAAGTCCAAGCACCATGCAAAAGTCAGTGCGACCCTCATGTGCCATCTTCCAGAAACCGCTCTTGAGAAGAATCGGGAGTTTGGTCGAGAGGATCGCGACCGCCATATCTAATAAAAGTGGTATCGTGGCCAATCGAGTCAAAAGGCCGAATAAAATTAAAGCACCGCACAAAATTTCTACTATACCCACGAACGGCGCAAAGAGATGAGAAGCAGGGATACCAATTTTCTCGAAGCGGCCCAC
>JBDSKY010000256.1:0-11988 GCA_039916675.1 Bdellovibrionia bacterium | reverse complement strand
GGCAATGAAGGCAAAATTATAGAAGTTACCACAAATCGACCAATCCACTTAAATGTATTGGAAAGGGGACGGGAAACTGGCCCTCGTTATGAATACCACCAAGCTTACACCGACGGACGTTACATTTACGACCCTAGAGCGCACCTGGGGCCTATACCAAGGGGTGATTGGACTAGAATGATAGAAAAATTAAATCCAGAAGGCGTTAGCTTTCGAGATGTTAACTTGTAGTATTTGAGAAAGGATTTCACAATGAAACAAATAATCACTGGAGCAGAAGTAATTCAAGTAATAGAAAGTTTGGGGGAGCTTGCCTGGAACAGAATGTCAACAATTGACATGACTGATCTAAGAACGATAGTTCGAAGTATGAAGATACATGGGAGAGATAATTTCCGAACGGAACCATCTTTCACCTCTTGGCGATACAAGAACCCTAATCCTAGAATCGAACAACTTATTGTCGAAGCAGTAAATACCTTTCGTGGAAAGGTTGAATGGGTCATACACGTGAAGGAAACAGGCAACCGTAACTGGCTAATCGAAACCAGAAGATGTAGAGAAACACGAGAGGCCAAAGAGTTCGACCTCTCCAAATTCCCTACAACTGAGTCCTATTTAGAATCTATTGATCCACAGTTTGGAATGACCGCAGCTGAAGACGTGCCAAATCTTGCCGAACACATTAAGAACTATGTTCAGAAGCGGTTAAAGGATTGAGCCTTGACGCAGACTGGACGGCAACCCCTCAAAATCAACCATGCGGCATGAGAAGAAGAAGCTCCCAAGCGAGTACCCCCAGTTTGCCTTCAGAATAAGCGCTCAAGACAAAGAGATTATTTCAGCACTGATTAAAGAGGTCCGGGGTGGGATACCCCCCTACTGGCAGAAAAGGAGTCCCAAGGTTGTGGCGTAATAAAAGCCTTAAATCCTATGTCTTCGGCGCACAACTGATTCAATCAATCTACCAATTTGTCAGTATTAGGGGGCGGAATGAACTGGAAGAGATCGTCCTCCAGAGTAGGACCAATAGTAATATTAGAAAGGGCAATTTCGGACTTATTGCCACCTTTGTGTTCTAAAATAACTTTTGTAATAAGTTTCTGACCAGGGTCAATTACCAATGTCGCTTGTCGGACAGTGTCGGCGGTACCTGGAACAGGAATAAGTAGAAACGTTGTGGGACTAGATTGCTTGATGCTAACAGCGCGGGCGACCGAGAAAGAACCGGATAATAGTGCATTGGCAAGTTTGGATTGAATTGCAGATGCGGGTCGTTCAATAAGTTGTCCTCTCTCATCTGAATCAAAGGGAGGAGTATAAAACCAGAAATGTTTGCCGTCGCTGATCATGAGGTTGGGATTCGGGCTTATCGTCTCCCAGCGAATTTTCGAGGGCCGCTTGAAGTAGATTTTCCCGGTGCTGGTTTTTTTTTGTGAAAATGCGGCGTTGTCATTAGTTTGAAAGAAGTCGGCTGAGAGTGTCGAGGACTTCTTATATTTAGTTTCGATTTCTTGCAGTAGTTTTGGCATTGGCTGGGACCGCGCGTAACTCGCGGTGCTCAGTCCCAATAACAAAAATAAACTGACTTTAATGCAGTTCAATGGAAACCATTTTCGAAACACCGGGTTCCTCCATTGTGACTCCGTAAAGGGTATCGTTGAGCTCCATCGTTTTCTTATTATGGGTAATCAAAATAAATTGGCTCTTGGCGGACATTTCTTTCAAGAGTGCATTGAACTTGCCAATGTTTGCATCATCCAGCGGTGCGTCCACTTCATCAAGAACACAAAACGGTGAAGGCTTTACCATGAAGATTGCAAAGATTAAGGACACGGCTGTTAGAGCTTTTTCTCCCCCGGATAGAAGAGTTATATTCGATACTTTTTTGCCTGGCGGTTGAGCCAAGATGTCTACGCCTGCTTCCAGGATGTCGGTCGAGTTTTCAGGATAGACAAGTGATAATTGTGCCGAACCTCCACCGAAGACAACGGGGAAGAGTTTTTCAAAGCGTTCGGCTATGGCTTCAAATGCTTTTTTATAACGTTCTTCGGACGTCTTATTAATGTGTTGGATTGCGGCTTGTAAATTAGTGAGGGACCGATCCAGGTCGGCTTTTTCACTGATGAGATGGTCGTATCGTTTCTTTAGCTGTTCGTGCTCTTCGATAGCCATGACATTGACTTCGCCGAGGCGACGGATTCTTTCACGAAGTTTTTCAATTTTTTCTGAGAGTTCGAGTTCTTCCTCTGCTGATAGTTCTTCCGCTTCTATTTCTTCTACCGGGGCAGCGACTACAGGCTCTTGCTCTTCTTGATCAACAACTGCGCCGCCATCTTCTATTATTTCATCTTGGGAATCAAAATCCGACATCGGTCCAGCAGCCACGCCAGCAACTAAGGTTGCGGCTACTCGATTGAGACAACCCGGGCCGTACTTTTCCTCCATATTTATAATTAAATGAGAGAGGTCACTCGAAAGCTTCTCAATTTCTAATGCAATTTGATTGGCCTCTGTGGATCGACGATCTCCACCTTTATGTAAGGTCTTGATGTGCTCCATTGCTCCGTTTACGCGAGCATTGAGTTGTTCAATTCGGTCTTTGACGGAAGCTAATTCTTCGCGGCTATTGGCTAAAGAATGAGCGAGCTCTTCAATTTTTTCGGCAAGGTTGGATTCGCCACCTGTATGTTGGGCTTGCTCCAGGGAGGCTCTCTCGAGAGTACGGCCGATTTCGACAAGTCTTCTTTGTCGATCGGAGATTAGGGACTTAACGGCTTCTAATTCTCGCTTCAAGCTTATGGAGCGTTCGCGAAGGGAAACTTCTTTGATCCGAATAGTTTGTAGTTCTGTTTCTTTCGTGCGTAGGTTTGAGTCTTGCTCGGAGAGGATTCCTTCAGATTGTGAAAGAGTTTCTTCAAGTTCTACCCGACTAGCAATCAAGTCCTTTAAATTGTATTCAATTTCCTCGCGGTCCTCGATGGCCCTCTGTTCCTCGTTCTTCATCTCATCATGGTCTTGTTGAATTGAGGTGAGATGGGATTGGGCTTCCTGAAGAGCTCTGTCTGTTTGATGAATATCTCGTTGGAGCGCAGCGTATTCAATTTCAAGAGTCTGAAATTCCTCTTGCGTAGCCTGTTTGCGGGCTCTTAGAAGTTCCAGGTTCTGTTTTGCAGCAGCTAAGCCTGATTCTAATTCTGAATGCTTCGTTTCCGCAGCGGTGACTTGAATTTTTAGTTCTTCAATCGCGTGCTTTCTTCGCAATATTCCGATGATTCCGGAGGATTCTAAACTGCCCCCTCTGAGAAGGCCATCGGACTCAAGAACGACCCCGTCCATAGTAACGATTGCCCAGCCTGAAAGTGCGCTGAGCGCTTGAGATTTTAGAAAACTATCGAGAGGGGTGGAAGATTCAACTACACAAACGGAATCAATGATCCGGGCTAAAGAGTCTTGTTGACCGGGCTGAGACGAAGCACTTTTTTTAGGGCTTACGAATTCGGATAATTCTCCCAGCACTGTGAAGCCTTGCTCCTCAAGTGTTTTGCGAATCTCTGGAAATCCCAATGTTTTAAGTGGTCCCCGGGGAGGGTTCTCACTTAAAAGTTGAATACTGACTCGGCCTTGTTTGTCATTTCGAATCTGTTCTAAAAGGGGCAATAGAAAAGTAGCATCCGCAGTCTCGTCGTTTGAAATCAAACCTTCGATTCGATTTTCCAACCAGGATTGGAGGACGAATTCGTATCCACTATTTACCGTTAGAGCATCCGTCAAAGGTTGGATTCGATCACTCTTACCATTGGCCTTGGCCCAGTCCAATGCGGCTTTTGGTCCATCTGCTAGTCCTTCATGGGCAGCGTCGAGTTCTTCTAAGCTTTGAAGTTTGGATTTAAACTGAGTGAGAGCTCGGTGAGACTGTTCACGTTCCTTGTCCAGCGCTTTAACATTCTGCTCGTCCGATTGGAGAGCTTCAGCTTGCTGTTTGCGCTCGGCTTGTAAAGATTCACGACGATCTTTTAGCTCTATGGACGAAGCAGCGAATTTTTCCTTTTCTTCGCGAATCAAAGTTAGTTTTTCAACTTGTCCTTCGATCTGCTGCCCCAGTCTTTCTGTTTGAGCCTGGGCGGATTCGGCCTTGCTTAGGAGTCCTGATGCTTTCGAAGTTAATTCTGAGATTTGGGAAAGAGTAGATCTGAGTTCCTGCTGAGATGAATTCATTTGAGAACGAGAAGCCTCAGTCTCGGAACGCAGCTGGGCTAGAGCTGCATTCATTTCTTTCACCTCAATGGAAATCTGCTGAAAAAGAACGTCAGCTTCTTCCCCTTCTTTCTTCATTTCCTGTTCACGCAATTGATCGGAACTCACTGCGGACTCGAGTTCCGTTTGCTCAGTTCGAAGTGACTGAAGTTGTGTCGTTAGGTCACCCTTGCGTTGTCTGGAAAGTTCAAGCGCACTTCGTTCATGAGAGAGGTTGTCAGCCAAGTCTTGAATCTTTGCCTGAAGCATTTCGGCATCTTTGGTTTCGGTAACGAGTGCGATTCGATCGATTTCGATCGTATTTTCTGCAGTTTGAAGTTCTGCACGGACGCCTTCTAAATCTTGCTCGAGAGCTTCCTTTTTCAAACGCAGAGATTCGAGTTTGCGTTGGTAAATTTTATGTTTTCTTGAGCCCCAGGAGATTTCTAGATCAAAAAGTTCTTCTTTGTATTTTTTATAATGTCTCGCCTTGGCTGCTTGCCGTTCGAGAGAGGCTAGGGTCTTTTCAATTTCTTGGATAATGTCAGTTAAGCGAGAAAGATTGGCCTGGGTGGCTTCCATCTTTTTCAGGGATTCTTTTTTTCGGGCCTTGTATTTGGCGATCCCTGCTGCTTCTTCAATGAGTAAGCGTCGCTCTTCAGGTTTGGAATTAACTATTTTTCCAATTTGTCCTTGTTCGATAACCGAATATCCCTTTGCGCCAACGCCGGTATCCATGAACAACTCATGAATGTCTTTTAGACGAGCAGAAGTCCCATTGATGAAGTATTCGCCTTCGCCTGTGCGGTATACTCGCCTTGTTACTGAGATTTCTTTGGACCGGAGATGGGTAGGAAGATCCTGTGCAGACGCGCCTGCGGGGGCGTTTTCATTGTCGATGACATCAGTTTCCATGACCAGGGTGGCTTCGGCTAAACCTAAGCTGGAATATTTAGAACTCCCATTGAAAATGAGGTCTTCACTACTGCTCCCTCTCATATGCTTATAGGATTGTTCTCCCATAACCCAGAAGAAGGCGTCCACAATATTGGACTTGCCACATCCATTGGGTCCTATAATACCCGTGATGCTGTGGTCGAAATGAATGACAGTTTTGTCCTTGAAGGACTTAAATCCTTGGATTTCCAATCGTTTGACGCGCATTTTGAAGTTACTTTAACAAGGAGGATCAGGAAGTCAAAGGAAACCACGACAAACAATGAGAGAGGCCCGGACTGGGTTTTATCCCAGACCGGGCCTCTGAATTTTCGAAGTACAAAGCGGTTTCTTTGAACCGCCCTAATAGGCGCACAGCACTGGCTCAATCCTTTTGTTAAAGAGACATGCCTCACGGCAATCCTGCCAGCTGTAACGCTTTTATGTTAATCAAATAGTTTAAAAGTAATTCTGTCGCGACTCTACCTGGCCTCGATAGCTTCCGACAGTTCGTGAGCACCGTAGACGTCTTAGTCTTGTGCGGTCTAGCCCACGCTATATTGAGTCTGGAGGACCGGTTTCAGGGCAAACTTTGAGTTCTCTTATATAATAAGGCACACTCTCTACCTGAGAATGAAGGCTTAATTGCCGTTTTGGCATCTTATACTTACCTCCTGTTTATCTTCTAAGTATAGGAGTATACCTGACCAAAATCAACAACTATTATTCTAAGAAAGCTCTGTTGTTATCAGCCTGCCCCTAGATTCTATTTTCTCCGTTTAACTTTCGCCGCTTTTTTATGATTCTGAACGGATTTTTTTGACTTAGTAGTCAAGGCTGTGCGGGGGTTCTCAATGGCGGCTTGAGCAGCAGCTAATTGTGCAATTGAAACTCGATAGGGAGAGCAGCTGACATAGTCCAGTCCTAGCTTTTGACAAAGTTGGATCGACTGTGATTCTCCCCCGTGCTCACCACAGATGCCTAACTTCAAACCGGGTTTTGAAGTGCGACCTTTTTCAATTGCGATCTTCATCAATTCCCCAACCCCGTCACCGTCAAGTGAACAGAAAGGGTCGTTTGAATAGATTTTGGTATCCAGGTAGTCTTTGAGGAACATTGCTGAATCATCTCGTGAGAGACCGTAAGTCGTCTGAGTTAAGTCATTTGTTCCAAAACTGAAAAAGTCTGCATGCTCTGCTATTTTATCCGCCGTAAGCGCTGCACGTGGAATTTCAATCATAGTCCCGATTCGATATTCCATTTTTTTGGAGCCTTTGACCCAACCATCAGCTTCAAATTGCGCATGAACTTCATTAATTTCATCGATACAATAATTTCGAATGAAGCTGAGTTCTTTCCAATGTCCTACGAGTGGAATCATGATTTCAGGAACAATCCCAAAACCTTCGTCGCGACTCAATTCATAAGCTGCTTCCATAATTGCCCGTACTTGAGTGCGGTAAATTTCGGGGTAGCTTACTCCTAAGCGACAACCACGATGGCCCAGCATGGGGTTAAATTCATGAAGGCTGTCGGCCTTTCTTTTGAGGCGTTCAAAGCTAACATGAATCTTCTCAGCAAGAGCGTGAATATCGGCGTCTTGGTGGGGGATGAATTCATGAAGAGGTGGATCTAGTAATCGAATTGTGACGGGCAGGCCTCTCATTTCGCGGAATATCCCTTTGAAATCGGATTTCTGCATGGGGAGGATTTTTTCTAGCGCTAGCTTCCGACCTTCTTTCGAGTCCGCCAGAATCATTTCTCTGACAGCATCAATCCGCTCTGGAGCAAAAAACATGTGTTCGGTTCTACAGAGGCCAATTCCTTCCGCTCCGAACTTACGAGCGACCTTTGCATCTGCGGGAGTGTCGGCATTTGTTCTAACTCCCATTACTCTGTAGAGATCGACCCACTTCATCAGTTGTTTGAAGTCTTCATTCAGAGTCGGGCTTATTGTAGGAACTGATCCTAAAATTACCTCTCCTGCAGAGCCATCTAGAGTAAGGAAATCTCCTTCACGGATGGTGTATTTTCCAACCGTAAAGTTTTTCTGTTCTTCGTTCACCTTAATTACACTGCAACCTGAAACGCAGCATTTCCCCATTCCCCGTGCAACAACGGCGGCATGAGATGTCATTCCTCCACGAGCAGTGAGAATTCCTTCTGCTACTGACATTCCGTGAATATCTTCAGGGGATGTTTCTAAACGGACTAATATTACTTTCTTACCCTCTTCTACCCATTTTTCAGCGGTTTCAGGGTCAAAGACTGCTTGGCCAGTTGCGGCTCCAGGAGATGCGGGAAGTCCCTTGGCAATGATTTCTTTTTCAGCTTTTGGGTCTAGGCAAGGATGGAGAAGTTGGTCTAGCTGCTCTGGTTTAATTCGCAGTATGGCTTCTTGCTTGGAGATTAATCTCTCTTTGACCATATCTACGGCAATTCTTAATGAGGCTGCAGCAGTGCGTTTCCCACTTCGTGTTTGCAGCATAAAGAGTTGACCACGTTCAATAGTGAACTCGATGTCCTGCATATCGCGGTAGTGTTTTTCCAAAGATTTATAAACCTTAACCAGCTGTGCATAAGGTTTAGGCATTATTTCTTCCAACGTTGGAAGTTTCTCGGCCGAAGCGTGTCTGGAGGGGTTATTAATCGGTTGGGGGGTTCTGATTCCTGCAACTACATCTTCACCTTGCGCGTTCACTAAGAACTCGCCGAAAAACTTGCGTTCTCCTGTCGATGGGTCGCGAGTGAAGGCCACTCCGGTTGCGCAATCGTCGCCCATATTTCCAAAAACCATGGCCTGGACATTGACAGCGGTGCCCCATTCATCGGGAATCGTATTTAATCTGCGATAAGTAATGGCTCGATGGTTCATCCAAGAGCCAAAAACGGCGCCTACGGCTCCCCAGAGCTGTTCCCATGGATCTTCAGGGAATTGCTTCCCCTGAGTGCGAACGATGTGCTTGAATTTTCCGACTAATTCTTTAAGGTCTTCGGCAGTGAGCTGGGTATCCAGTTCAACGTCCCGAGAGTATTTCATGTCCTCTAAGGCAACCTCGAATTGATTCGAAGAGATGCCTAACACGACATTGGAGTACATTGTAATAAAGCGCCTATAGCTATCGTAGCTGAACCTTGCGTCTTGGGATTCTTCAATCAGGCCTTTGACTGTAATGTCGTTGAGGCCTAGGTTCAAAATAGTATCCATCATCCCCGGCATAGAAGCTCGGGCACCCGAACGAACAGAGACTAAAAGCGGGTTTTTACTTGAGCCAAATTTTCGGCCCATGTGCTTTTCTACTCGCGCCAGTGCTTGCTGGACTTGTACTTCAAGGGCTTTAGGGTAACTTTTGTGGTTACCGTAGAAGTAGGTGCAAACATCAGTAGAAATTGTAAAACCAGGAGGCACGGGCAGACCTAACTTGGTCATTCCGTGCAAGTTGGCTCCCTTGCCACCTAGTAAATCTTTTTGCTTTTCGTTGCCTTCAGCCTTGCCCTTGCTAAAAGTATAAACGAATTTATTCTTGCCCGAGGCAGTGGTCGACGTGGCCTTAGCTTTTTCCCCAGCTTTCGAACTTGTCTTCAATATAGCTTTCGAGGTTTTCAGCAGCAATCCTTTCTTGGGCCATGCTGTCTCTGTGTCGGATGGTAACTGTGTGGTTTGTGAGCGTATCATAGTCGATCGTAACTCCAAATGGTGTACCGATTTCATCCTGTCGGCGATACCGCTTGCCTATCGATCCCGCGTCATCGGTGGTTGCACGGAATCGTTTTTTTAATTTTTGAAAAATCTTATCACCGTATTCTATAAGGTCTGGTTTTTTCATCAAGGGAAATACAGCAACTTTATAAGGAGCTAAGGTGGGGTGAAATTCTAACCAGGTCCTGTCTCCGTCAAAACGGTAAGCATCCACAAGGGATACAAGTAGAGTACGGTCGCATCCAGCAGAGGTTTCCACAATGTAAGGAAGAAATCGTTCTTTACTAGCTTCGTCGAAGTATTCCAGTTTCTTGCCACTGAACTGTTGGTGGCGCGAAAGGTCAAAGTCCGTTCTGTTATGGATACCTTCGAGTTCTTGCCAGCCAAATGGGAATTCATATTCAATATCAAATGCGGCTTTTGCATAGTGGGCTAATTCGCCGTCACCATGAGCATGGAATCGTAACTTGTTAGCGCGGATGCCATTTGCCAAATGCCATTGCATACGAGTTTCTTTCCATTTTTCAAACCATTCCATGTCTGAACTAGGCTTAACGAAAAACTGCATTTCCATTTGTTCGAATTCGCGGGTCCGGAAAATAAAGTTACCGGGCGTAATCTCATTTCGAAAGGCTTTTCCGATTTGAGCAATTCCGAAGGGAACTTTTTTTCGAAGCGATTGTTGTACGTTGAGGAAATTTACGTAAATTCCCTGGGCAGTTTCTGGACGTAAGTAGACGACGGATGCGGTGTCTTCCATGGGTCCCATGAACGTTTTGAACATTAAATTGAATTGACGGGGTTCTGTAAGTTCGCCCTTACAAGCGGGGCATTTCTTTTCAGCTAGAGCGGCAGGTTCCAGCTTGTCTGCGCGGAAGCGAGTTTTACATTTCTTGCAATCTACTAGCGGATCTACGAATCCAGCTACGTGTCCGGATGCTTCCCAGACTTTCGGATGCATCAGGATTGCGGCATCTAATCCTTCAATATCTTCGCGATCCGTCATGGCTCGCCACCAGCGTTCTTTGATATTTCTCTTGAGTTCGATTCCTAGTGGACCATAATCCCAGCAGGCGTTAATTCCGCCGTAGACTTCGCTGGATGGGAAAACGAAACCTCTTCTTTTACAAAGGGACACGAGCTCAGCCAGGTCCTTTAAATCTTGTGGGGCTTGTTTAGGAGCTGTGGCTTTGGATTCAACCAAATCTTCAGAGATATCACTTGTCATTCGAATGGGATAACAAATGGGGCTGATGGTTGCAAGGTACACCTTCTCCCTAGAAGACTAATAGATGCCCCTAAATTGTGTTATGGAAGTCGAATGAGTAAAGTTCTGGTTGTCGGCGGCGCAGGATACGTAGGTAGTGTGGCTTGCGCTTGGCTTAAGGATGCAGGCCACGATGTTTGGGTTTTAGATGATCTTACGACAGGGCATCGAGAGCTTTTGCTTGGCCGCGGTTTTACCCTAGGTAAAGCGGGGAATCCTACCCTAGTGTCTCGTTTGCTAAAAACCGAAAAATTTGACTGCGTTATGCATTTTGCCGCCCGAAGCTTAGTCAGTGAAAGCCGGGAGAAGCCAGCTGAGTATTTTGAAAACAATGTGAATGAAACCCGACGACTACTGGACACAATGTTAAGTTGTGGCGTCCGTAATTTTATCTTTTCTTCTTCCTGTGCGATTTTTGGGGATTCGGCGGGAGCATCCATCAATGAAACTGCGGCAAAGCAGCCCATGAGCCCTTACGGAGAAAATAAACTTGAAGTTGAAAGAATTCTTGAAACTTTGGCTCGGGAGAAAGGCTTGCGCGCTATTGCTTTGCGATATTTTAATGCGGCTGGTGCAGATCCTCAGCTCCGAGTTGGCGAGTGGCATGAGAAGGAAAGTCATCTTATTCCTCGAGTGTTGCAGGCCGTTATTGCTGGCAAAGAAGTAGAGGTTTACGGGGCGGATTATCCTACCCCGGACGGAACCTGTATTCGTGATTATATTCATGTTTGGGATTTGGCAGGGGCCCACGCGGCGGCGATGGAGCGGTTGGTTTCAAAAGGGGCGGAGCAGCAAGGAGTTTTTGAAGCTTACAATCTGGGCAGTGAAAAAGGGTTTTCCGTAAAAGAAATTATACAGTGTTGTGAAGAGGTTACGGGCCAGAAAATTCAGATATCTCAGAAAGATCGACGCTTGGGCGATGCACCAAGGTTGGTCGCAGATTCTACCCTAGCGAGTAAAGTTTTGGGATTTGGTCCTCAGTTGAAAGGAATTCGGGAAATCTTAAGTTCCGCTTGGGACTGGGAAAAAAAACGTCTTCTCTTTAAAAAGAAGGCAGTTTTCTTAGATCGCGATGGAACGATAAATGACGATCCGGGCTACTTGAACAACCCCTCCCAGGTAAAGCTCTTACCGGGAGTAGGGGAGGCTCTTAGTCTTTTGAAGCAGGCGGGGTATCTTTTGATTGTCGTTTCGAATCAATCTGGAGTGGGCCGGGGACTTATTCAGCTTGATTCGATTCCTAAAATTCATAAAAAGCTGGATGAGCTCTTGGCTCCTTGGTCCGTCAAGATTGACGATTTTTGCCTTTGTTTTCATGTCCCGGTAGATAATTGTGATTGTCGGAAGCCCAAGCCTAAGTTGATACTTGAGGTGGCTGCAGCGCGGAATATTGATGTGTCGGAATCCTATTTCGTTGGTGATCGAATCAGTGATTTGCGTGCAGGCACAGCTGCGGGCTGTAAAGCCGTGGTTTTGGTCCGGACCGGAGATGGGATGAAAACCTCCTTAGAGATTAAGGAAGGGGATGCTTCGCATATTGCGGATTCCTTGCTTCATGCTGTTCAGTGGCTTTTGAATCGTGAGGGAATTAGCAGCTCCTTTTAATCCCAGAAAACGCAGTCCGTTAAGGGTCTTCTTGTCGAAACCCGGAATATGGTAGGTATAGAGAGCTTCCGAAAATTTAAATAACTCCCGATGCTCGTTTACTGAAGCCTCGAATTTTGCGCTCACCTGCCTAATGGGGGTTCTCAAGCACATCTGAAAATCTCTAATCACCCGGGCACTTAGCCTCAGCATCGAATGAGCTAGGGATTCCCCTTCCCTATTTTTAATATGCCGAGTTTCTACT
>JBDSKY010000255.1:0-4995 GCA_039916675.1 Bdellovibrionia bacterium | reverse complement strand
TTTACACTGAGCAACCCACCTACATTCTTCCGGTCCAATTCAAGGATACGGTTCGCAATCCGTTGAAGAAATAGCCGATCATGGGTAATTGTGAGTGTTGCAAAGCGGGAGGAAGCTAAAAGCTCTTCCAACCACAGCACTCCCTCAATATCTAAATGATTGGTAGGCTCATCGAGAAGCAGGAGATCAGGCTTCTTCATCAATTCACGAGCTAAGGCCACACGTTTTTTCCAACCCCCCGACAGCTTGTCAATTGGGGAACCGGCCACGTTGTCCAAGCTCAGCTTCGACATTAATTCTTGCGAATATCCAATACTTTCCCAGTCATGAGGGTCAGCAGCCCCCTCTAGAACCGTAGTCTGAACATTAGCGCCCTGAGCAAAAAGAGGGGCTTGCTCTAAAAAGCCAACCTTTAGACCCCTCATAAACGAAATTGTCCCGGCGTCCTGGGTCGCCTGAGAAGCTAAAATACGCAATAAGGTAGATTTTCCTGCTCCATTAGGTCCAATTAGACCAATCCTCTCTCCAGACTCGATGGAAAAGGAGATAGAATCAAAAAGGGGACGAGCAGCAAAGGCCTTACGAATTTCAAAAGCATTGACTAAAAGTGTCATTTTCGGAACTTAGCAGGATTCTCTTCATATTTGAATAGTCCTGTTGCGGTTCTTGTTCTATAAACGACCTCTATCAGTGGAGGTAAGCTGAAGTGAATTTTGAAACATGGTTCCAATCTATCCATCCTGGGATTTCCATCCCCTCTTTGACGTCCGTTCTCACTCTCTCTTCAGAAGGTGGGACCGTGCCTTTTATTGCGCGGTATCGCAAAGAACAGACTGGAAGTTTGGATGAAGTCGCAATCCAGAACATCATTGAAGGCAAAGAACGCTGGGATACCCTCATTAAGCGCCAGGCTTTCATTCTCGGAGAGATCGAACATCAAAAAAAGCTCACACCAGAACTGAAACAGAAAATACTCTCTACTTTCAAGCCTGAATTGCTCGAAGACCTGTACCTTCCCTACAAAATTAAACGAAAAACCAAAGCAGCCCTAGCCAAGGAAGCCGGGCTTGAACCCCTTGCGGATTGGATCTGGAATTGCGGCCATGGGACTGAGATGCCTCATCCAGGCCAATCCTTGGAAATCTGGGCTTTCACTTTTAGAAACGAAGCCAAAGAAATTAAAGATGCAGCCGCTGCAATTGCGGGCGCCCAGGATATCCTGATCGAGCGATTAGCTGAAATGCAGCACCTGCGACAAATGGTACGAGACCGGGTGTTCGCCAAAGGTACAATTCAAACGAAAAAAGGCAGAAAAGCTAAAGCCAACAGTAAATTTGAAAATTACTTCGACTATCGTGAACAAATTCAACCTCTTCTCCTTCCTCAGAACTCCCACCGTTACCTCGCAATGAAGAGAGGCTGGACTGAAGAAGAATTGGTTTTAACAATCGAAGGCCCGGCAGATGATGCAGAATTTGAAAAAAGCATGCTTCAGGCCTTTGAAGCCGAAGCTACAACAGTGGCAGAATCCCCTGGCCGTGAAGTCTTGCTCAAAGCTGCGAATTTAGCTTTTAAGGCCCATGTTTTTACCAGCATTGAAAATGAAGTTCATAAAGCCTTGAGAGAAGTAGCCGACGAGGCCGCCATTAAAGTCTTTGCAGAAAACGTCAGAAAACTTCTCCTTGCTGCGCCTTTCGGCCCTAAATCCGTACTGGGTGTGGACCCGGGCATTAAATCAGGCTGTAAACTCGCTGTCGTCGATGAATCAGGCAAATACATTGCCAGCACTGTCATTTATCTTAACTCAGCCGAGGAAAAGAAAAAGGCCGCGGGCTTACTCTCTGAAATTGTAAAAACAGGTCATATTACCTCTATTGCCGTGGGCAATGGCACCGCCGGCAGAGAAACCGAAACTTTTATCCGTTCAGTAATGAAAGATACGGGAGTAATAATCCCGGTCGTAATGGTGAGCGAGGCCGGCGCCAGTGTGTACAGTGCTAGCGAAGCAGCTCGAGAGGAATTTCCAGACTTGGATTTGACCATCCGAGGAGCCATCTCTATTGCGCGCAGGCTCCAAGATCCCTTAGCCGAATTAGTGAAAGTTGACCCAAAAAGTATCGGAGTGGGCCAATACCAGCATGACGTCTCTCCCCATTCTTTAAAACGCAGTTTAACTTCTGTTGTCGAATCCTGCGTGAATCAAGTTGGAGTAAATCTCAATACGGCGTCATACCATTTGCTAGCTTACGTTTCGGGTATCGGCCCGTCTCTAGCAAAGGCCTTAGTGGAATATCGGGGCCAAAAGGGTCTTTTTCAATCTAGAGAAGACTTACTTCAAGTAGGCCGATTTAGTAAAAAAGCCTTTGAGCAAGCTGCAGGATTTTTACGAATTCCTAATAGTGAAAATCCCTTAGACAATACGGGCGTACATCCTGAAAATTACTCAAAGCTCGAGTCCTTCGCGTCTCAATTAGGCAAGACCGTAAAAGACTTAACGGGGACCGGAGTCGCCCTTTTAAAAACAAATGCAGCCTTCCGTGAACAAATTGGACCTTTCACTTTTGACGATATTATAAGTGAGCTAGAAAAGCCCGGAAGAGATCCCCGCGAAGAGTTTGTCCAGTTCCAATTTTTAGAAGACATCCATGAAGTCAAAGATTTGAAACCGGGATTGCTTTGTCCTGGGATTGTGACGAATGTCACAAACTTCGGAGCATTTGTAGACATTGGAGTGCATCAAGACGGATTGGTCCATATTTCCCAGCTCAGTGATAAATTCATCAAAGATCCAAGGGAAGTGGTTAATCCTGGAGATCGCGTCAAAGTTAGAGTCTTGGAAGTTAATGTAGAAAAAAGCCAAATTTCGCTTTCTATGAAAAATACCGTAGAAAAAGCCAAGCCCGCTCCAAGACCAGCGGATGCAGCTCCAAAGCAAAGACGGCCAATCAGCCCTGTAGATGCTTCGCCAAAACCTGCGTTTCAAAGAGACAGAATCAGGCATAACGGAGAAGAAAGAAAACAGGCGCCACGGCCAGTACCTTCTTCGACCCCAAGTCCGATTCAACCGGTCTCGGCCAATAGAAGGCCCCTTCCAGGATTTCAAGGCCCTCAGCCTAGAAAACCAAAAGAAGTATTCAACAATGCGTTTGCGGGTTTAGCCTCGCTCAAGAGCACTTTAAAGCCAAAGTAGAAAAGTTTTTTGGGCCGGGGATCCAAATCTTAACGGCCCAAAAAACTTTTCTACTTTGGCCCTCACTCAAGGAATATTTTTTCTAATTTCTATCGCTTAGATCAGAAGCCATTTAGAAAGCTATTAAGTATTTGGCTTTGGCTTAATGGGAGGTCGTCTTGGACCTTTTGGCTTATGGGAATCCGAAGCTGCAGTTCCGGCGGGTGGCCTTCTGCTGCTATGACTTCTTGATGGTCTCTCTGGATTTGCGCGGTTAGCAGGTGATCTACGCGAATTTGAATGAGGTTGAGATTGAGATGAACTTTCTGAATGCGCTCTCTCTTCAGAAGGAATCGACTTACCTAAAAGTTTTTCAATTTCTTCCATTAGGCGTCTGTCTCTAGATGTAGCGAAAGTTGTCGATTTACCTGTAGATCCCGCTCTTCCTGTTCGCCCAATCCTATGGACGTAACTATCGGCATCGATGGGCAAATCATAATTAACTACGTGAGCTACTGCATCCACGTGAATTCCACGTCCGGCAACGTCGGTTGCAATCAGGATACGATATTTGCCTTCTTTGAACTCAGCTAGTGCTGATTCCCGATGAGACTGTAATCGATCCGAATGAATGTAAGTGGCATCATAAATCCCGGCACTATGAAGCGATCGCCAAACTCGGGTAGCTCCATCTTTGGATCTTGTAAAAACAATGATGCTTCCGGTTTCTTCTCTTAAAAGTCGGCGAAGCTCGCGAGTTTTGGCGGCTTCTTCCATCCAAATCACTCTCTGCTCAACGCCGCCAGCGGCTGCCTGAGACTTACCGACACTTACCTTACGGGGATCATGTAAAATTTTATTTGCTAATCGCCCAACTTCAGGGGAAATGGTAGCCGAAAACAGCATGGTCTGTCGCTTGGCAGGAACCTCTTCCATAATCCTAGCTAGCTGAGATGAGAAACCCATGTCTAACATTCGATCAGCTTCATCAAGGACTACGACTTCAATAAAATCTAGCCATAAAGTTCCGCGATCTAGATGGTCACAAAGCCTACCAGGAGTAGCTACAATGATTTGTGGATAACTCTGAAGCCCGCGAATATCGATCTTCATATCTACTCCACCGATTAAAACGATGGACCTAATCTTTTGTGGAGTACCAAAAATTTCTAAGGTTGCTTGAATCTGTTGAGCTATTTCGCGAGTTGGAGCGAGGATCAGGCCAAAAGTACCTTCTCGTCCAAAAAACCTTTCCACCATAGGCAAAACAAAACTGGCCGTCTTACCGGTGCCTGTTTGAGCCGAAGCTATAACGTCATGCCCTTCCAAGGCAATCGGGATGGTTTGGGACTGAATTGGAGTAGGTGAGGCAAATCCAGCCTTCGCAATTAACTCCAGAGATGCCGACGACAGCTTTAATGACTGCCAACTTAATTCTTCCAAGATGGCTTACTTTAACACATCTGCGCCCAAGGCCAATGGAAAATCCCTCTGCCATTGATTAAGGCCGTCATTTAAGCCATGATATAAAACCATGGAACTCAAGAAAGACTTCTTTCCGACCCGATCACAACTTCCAAAAACCGTGGAAATACCCAAAGTTCACGGCCGAATTCTTATTGGCGGGAAAATCATGGACTCAGGGTTTGCCACTAAACCCGTGTTCAGCCCTTGTTCGGTTCGAAATGAGTCAGATGACTCGCTCAGTTTTCCAGAAATAGGCACAACTCCCCAAGTTGATAAAGAAACTTTTATGTCTGCCGTAGAGGCGGCATCAAAAGCCTGGTCCAAAGGACTCGGTGAATGGCCTAGCGCTCGAATGGAAG
>JBDSKY010000254.1:0-6248 GCA_039916675.1 Bdellovibrionia bacterium | reverse complement strand
TGCACCCTGAACCACATAAGCGCCTACCTGAACACTAGTAAGAACCCCCAAAACTCTAGAAATGATGTGAGCATTATGAAAAATAGTAACCGATTGGTTGGAAATATCCGCTATGACACCCGTCCCGGGGGCAAGTACCGCAATATTATTGTTATATGCTGTAGTACTTTGAAGTCCAACGAAAGGATTTGCAGTAGTGAAGGGAGTAATCGTCAAGTTGCCAGTAAAAGCATTATTGGAGGGAGCGATTGGAAGCGCCAAACCGGCACCCACCGCGCCTACTGCCGCACCTAGACTTTGAGAAGGGTCTCCCAATATGGACATGGGCTCATTACCCGCACCACAACCAGTCATTAGTACTAAAGCCACCAAGCTAAATCGGATATTGCATTTCATAGTTTTAACCTTAACCCTGCAACTGCATCCCAAATTGTAAATGTATTCTTTAAATTATAAATCTTGACTGGTAACTCGACAATTATTCCAAAATGGCCAGCAATAGGTAAATCAAAGCCTGGCACTAACTGCGCAGCAAAGGCCGCCCCTGAATTTGAGTTTACACTTGCTGTGTTTACATAAGTCATGGTATCAAACACGGCTCCCACATCAATCGTAAAAAACGGAGTGAAAGAGTTTCCATAGTCGCCAGATTGCGCCTGAAGTCCGACAAACGCGCCAATCATTGTTACGCCCAAGCCACTAGTGATTCCCATAGCCGAAAGATTAGCAGGCGACAGCCCTCTCACAGAAAAGGGTTCATAGTTCAAGGCAAAGTGCATCTGGGGAAACATATGAGATAAGAAATGGGGTGAATCCATCCAAGCTTCTGCTTGAAGTCCGAAGCCATGTTCCAAAGTTTGATAAGCAAAACCTTGGGGCGTAGGGTAAGTGGCTGCCACGCTTACTCCATTCATCGCAGCAAAGCTGAAAGAAGATGTCAACACACTTAGAAGAAATCCGGCAAGTAGAGCCGAACGCCTAAAATTCGGGAATGTTCGGCAATCCTTCACCTTTGTATTATTAGGCGAACTAACCAGGGTACGAGTCAGGGTAAAGTTATTTTTCTTTCTCTGCGCGACTTGCATCGTAGTCAACCATTTCTTTCAATTCTTTGCCCACTTTGAAAAAAGGGACACGTTTGGGTGGCACTTGAACTACTTGCCCAGTTTTTGGATTTCTTCCTTGATAACTTCCATAACTGCGATTCACAAAGGAGCCAAATCCGCGAATTTCGATTCGGTCATCTTTTCTAAGTGCATCAGCCATCATGTCAAAAACCATGTTGACCACGGTTTCGGATTGTTTATGTTGAAGACGAGCTTTTTCAGCAATCAAATTTATTAGGTCTGCTTTTGTCATAAGGAATCGAGACTCCCTTGGTATATCTATAACGCTAAAGGCAAATATCCGCGTTTGCAAGATTATTTTAGGTTCAGTTTAAAAATCATTTTAAATATCTTAATTTTAATGCCACTTAATAATAGAGATAATAATTTCGAAAGTAATTAAAAGTATAATGACCATTTCCAGTAGAGTTTCACGTTTGGATTTTGACAGCTCTACAATCACCTCAATACTCTCTTGGATAATCTTAATTTTATACTCAAGTGCGCGATAACGGATATCAATTTCCATCATCACTTTGAGCTCTTGATGCATTTTATCAAGCTCTATACTCTCCCAAGTTTCATCGGGAGAGTCTACTATATATAAATTAGAAATAATCTCCTGCTTAGTGTCCATACAGAGACCGATGAATTTAATCAGGTCTTCTGTACTCTCCAGCATTTTACCCTGACGTCGCAGAGTTTTCGAATAGGAATTAATTTTCAACAATAAATTTTCGATGAGAATTTCGTAATACTCAAGAGCCGTGCTTTCGGCCAAAAGCATACAGACAATTTTAACGATCTCATAAGAGAATGATGAAACCACGACTCGATCGAAGTAAACTTTATTAGCTGCCCCTGGCACCTGAGACGGGACCGGTACCCCCTCTTTTACTTCTAAAAGGAAAACATCAGTAGCCCTGCTTTGCTCAGCAGAAACCCGATACTCCTGAATGGCGCTCAGTTCTTTCTCTTGCAATTCCTCGGGAACATTAAAAAACACGACCGATCCATAGTTGTAGACAAACAAAAATGAATTCGGTGCATAGCGCACGATCATTTCGTAATTAGAAAACTCCAAAGGAGGCTGAGTGAATCTCTCTCTCAAATCTTTCAATTTGAGCTTCTCAACGATATGGATTGCTTTGATACGATAAAGTAAAGGGCTTAGGGAAGTTTCAGTCATGCTTTTATCTTTTGATTTTGCCATGGAATGGCGTTCTGCACAATCCCATGCTCGATCGAAAGCTTGAATTGGCCGCAAAACGACCTGAATACAAACCTATCCCATAACGCATTACGTCAATCATCAAGACCTACTCAAAACGATATCTTAAAGGTTTGTGCATTGACTTGGAGAAGCAGAAGCATTAAATCGACATTTCACCCAGGAGAAAATCGAATGAATAAATCTCAGCTTGTTGAATCTATCGCAGAACAAACTCAACTCACCAAAACAACCATTGAAGACATGTTTAATGCCGCGCTTGACTTGATCAAGAAAAGCGTAAAAAAAGGAGATGACGTCACTCTTGTGGGCTTTGGAACCTTTACTAAATCCAAGCGTAAAGCTCGGATGGGCAGAAATCCTCAGACTGGCAAAGAAATCAAGATCCCTGCCATGACAGTGCCTCGCTTCCGAGCAGGTAAAGACTTTAAAGATAGCTTAAGGTAGTAGTCACGCTCAGGTCTTAGCATTTATTTAAAAAAACATTGCCTGGCAAAGCTGTTCACGAATTACCCCTGGCGAACCTCACGGATCCCAGGGATGTGCCAGAGATCTAATACAAACTCGCGATTCTTCGTACGATGCCCTGTGTAATGGAGGGTCATCGTACTCAATCCTAGGTGCGATGAAATATTGAAATCGCCTAATATTAGATCGTTTTCAGTAAGCGCCTGATTCACAGACAAGCGCGATTCTGAGGATGGATCCGTAAAGACCACGATACACGTAAAGTTGAGAGTTCGACCTAAGATTCGATCTTCAAAAATACTGGTTAATATAAGAACCAACAAAACAGCGAACGTCCAAGCTACCGCCAATTCGGCGTGCCCAATCCCTATACAAACTCCAATTGCGGCAACCACCCAAATAGTGGCAGCAGTTGTCAATCCCGTAATTGCTCCACGGGATTGAATGATCGTTCCACCGCCTAGAAAGCCAATGCCAGAGACAATTTGAGCGGCAATTCTACTTGGATCGGCCAGCGCATTGCCTGAGGCTTCAGAAGTAATCATAATGGAAGTGGAAGTATAAAGCGCCGCCCCCAGGCAGATCAGCATATTTGTTTTGATTCCGGCAGCCTTATTTTTAAGTTCGCGTTCTAGCCCAATCACACCGCCGCAAAGCAAGGCATATAAAATCTGACTACCGTAATGAAAAAAGACATGGGCATAAACTGCGTAGGTCGAAGCAAACATTTTTTAATTATATTTGATTAATGGACATTTATACAATAGGCAGAAAGTATCGACCCCATTATTTTTTACGACAAACTTCATCAGAGACGCCCCCCGCTTAACAATACATTCAATTTTAAAAAAAAAGGAGGGACCGTGAGGCCCCTCCTGGTTTAGAAGTCTTTTATTAGCCGCTACCGCGACCAACTCTCATATCGTCACAGAGTGACGAGGAGATTTATTAAACTTTCAACAATGTTAATGCTTCACGAACAAAACGCTTACGAGAAGCTTGCGGAGCAGTCTGGTACTTTAGAATAACTTTCTGTAGATCCAGGTCCTGGGAGGCAATAGCTACAGCTGAAGCGGTTCCAGAAATTTGACTGAGAACGAGAGGTTTTGAAACTCTCTTGCCACCTTGTGAAGCTGCTACAAAACTTTTAAAATCAGCTCGCATTGCTAGATTAGCCATACGGAGATCATCTAGAGAGATACTGAGTACCTTAGCTAGGTCTGTTGCTTTTTCCCAAGGCAGTGGTGCACGTCCATGCTCAATATTTGAGATGAACTGAACTGAGCAGTTGCATTTCTTTGCTACATCAGCAAGTCCTAAGCGCTGATCTAAGCGATGTTTACGAATTAAGTCCCCGAGGGGGCCGAACGAACGTTTGTCTTTTGATTTACCTTTTGGTCTTCCACGCATATGGTTGAGATCATTACCCCAACCCTATAAATTGCACAAGTGTGAAAACAAAAAATGATTTGGGAAAATGGTCCCACCAAGAATCGAACTTGGATCTAATCTTTAGGAAAGATTTGTTTTATCCATTAAACTATGGGACCTGACCTTTGCTTACCGTATCCCAATGCTGAATGCAACAGACTCGATTAACGACTATCCGCAATAGCTACTGTTAGAGGATGAACTTTAGAGTGAGCCTTGGAATAGGCTTTTTTGGAGTGAGCCTTAGAATAGGTCTTAGAGTGAGCCGCTGAATGACGAGGTAAATGACGTCGCACATGAAGTGGTGGACGAAGTGAAGCTTGAAGCGGTGATTGGACCTCTGGTTGAGCAGCAGGTAAAACCACAGCAGCAGGCAGAGCCGCAGTGTATGAGCGAGGAATATATTGGAGAGGATCAATCGCCCCTAAACCACTTCGAATTTCAAAATGAAGATGAGGGCCCCGTGAACGTCCCGTATTGCCACTCTTGGCGATAATCTGACCTTGCTTCACGGCTTGTCCCGCTCGCACTAGAACTTTAGAATTGTGTGCATAGATGGTTGAGATTTCTCCTGCATGCTTGAGCACAATCATATTTCCGTAGCCACGAATCTTTCTATTGGCATAGAGGACTTTTCCTGCTTGGACTGCATAGACCGGCGTTCCGGGCATTGCGCGCAAATCGATTCCTTCATGGACCGTATTTCCACGCTGCCCAAAATTAGATGTGACCTGCATTGAACGCAGGGGCCATTTGAAATGATTCATCGCTCTTAAAGTAGAGGGAGAGAGATCAACTGGACTTGGAAAGCGACCCATACGATCTAAAAGTCCTTGATGGACTTGGGGTCCTACTTGGGGTGTTCGTGTTACGGCAGTGGCACAGCCAGTAGTAAATAGGATAAGTATAAATGCAAAATGGTTACGTAATCGAAGAATTTCTTGCATGGATTTCACGATTTGCGCTCCTCGCTTATTTTAGACCCCTTACCTCGCATGGCTGGCAATTTCACTAATCCAGTCAGTTCGGCCATATCAGAAAGACAGGAATAATCCGTAGAATCCAGATTCAGAGGCGTGAGTGACGCATACCCATTTCCAATAGCGTAACAATCAGTGTCCTTATCTTTACGAAACCCCTTATACTTGCCGCCTACCCAATAATAGGGCTTACCACGGTGATCCGTGCGTCGCAAAATTCCTCCGCTGTAGAAGCGGAATCCTTGCCTTACCAGTCGCACTCCCTTGAGCTCCTTATAAGGCAAATCAGGAACGTTCAGATTAAGAAGGGTGTGACGAGGAAGCTCATACCCTTTTAAATCGCGCAGAACTTTAACCGCTAGTTTTGCTGCTGATTCATAATGCAAATGATCTGTCGCCATATGAGATCCAAAATCTACGTCCAAACTTACGGCCAGAGCCGAAATACCCAAGATACAAGCTTCCCGGGCTGCGGACACAGTGCCTGAGTAATAAACGTCTTGACCGAGATTAGCGCCTCGGTTAATTCCGGATACTACTAAATCCGGCATTTCCTTCATGACTTGATTGATTCCTAAATAGATACAATCTGCGGGACTTCCTGTCACTCCATAAAAACCCGACTCCATAGTCAGGAGCCGGAGCGGCTTATGAATAGTAAGAGAATGCCCGGTAGTGCTCCGCTCCTCCATTGGCGCGACAACCCAAACCTTGCCCAATTTTTTAAGTTCTTTATACATAGCCAATAGGCCTGGAGCATGAACACCGTCGTCATTAGAAAGCAAAATTCTCATTTCCTGAGTTTAATCCCAGAGAGAGTCCAACGCAAATTTTTGCAGCAATAAGATTAGTTCATTTACTAGCCGAGCCTAGCGCAAAGTGTAGCTAGGGTGCAGGGATAAAATTTGCCCACCACTCCATCAGCTAACGCAGCAGCGGATCCCGGAGCTTAGCAACCTCTTCAATTTGACGATTTAGCCGCTCCCCTTGAGGAGTATTGACGCTAGTGTAGGAGCAAAAAATTCCTAGCTG
>JBDSKY010000253.1:0-9499 GCA_039916675.1 Bdellovibrionia bacterium | reverse complement strand
TTGAACCTTCCCCGAGCGCAATCTCTGGTTTTTAAACCAGAGTCAAGCGATTCTTAATCCGGTCTATTTTGCTTTTCTATATATCGTTTAACGATCTCAATTGGTGCTCCACCGCAAGATACGACGCAGTAGCTGGGACTCCAGAAGTGAGTTCCCCATAAATATTGCTTAATATGCTTCCAGAATTCACGTCTCAAGATATAAGCAGATTTCCCCTTTAGTTTTCCCACCAAGTTCGAAACTGCTACCTTGGGATGTACTTCAACCATCATGTGAATATGGTCAGACTCTCCGTTAAATTCGATCAGTTCGCAGTCCATCTGAATGCAGGTTTCACGAAACAAATCTTCGAGCCTGAGTAGCATGATGTTTGTTAAGACTTTTCTTCTATATTTAGGAAGAAAGACTAGATGAACTTTATTGTTAAAAACACAGTGTCTACCCGATCTTAATAACGTTTTTGTAGCCATAGACTACATATACAATGATTGACAAGGTCAATCAACGAGGATAGCGTGGCCCTTGCGATGAAAGGCATTCGGGAAGAAATCAAACTGAGGTCTAATCAAAAGAGACGATTTAATTCATGGATCGCGGCTCAGAATCACATCTATAAAGCTAAATGTGAAGAAGATTGGTATTATTTTCAACAGCACAAAAATGCAGCTAGTCTGTCAGGTTTACGTCCCAATGCCGATCAATGTTATTCTCACTTAAGGCAAAATATATTTAAGTCGGTTCCCAGTCAGATCCTGCGCAATGGTGCTTTTAGATGGATGGAAGCCAAGAAACGATTTTTTAAAAAGCTTGCTGGAAATCCGAGGCCAAAAAAAGGAATAAAGCGGTCTTGTCTAATCACCAACGAATTGTTCACAATTGTGATAGCGCCTAGTTATTATTCAGACGAATGGGTTTATAAATTCAGCTTTGTTGGTGGAGTTGGCGAAGTGACTTTGCGTCTGTCAGTCCATACGCCTATTCCCAAAATGTTGTCTCTATCCAGGTCTGGCGGGCGATACTTCTTATCCTTCTGTTACGAGGACGGCTTAATTCAAAGGTCACAAGCTCAGCTGTTTGAGGAAATAAAAAAGCTCAACCCAGCGACCTTAGCCAGTCAAACGTTAGGAGTAGACCGTGGAGTGGCAGTCAACGCGGCGCTATCGAATGGGCTCATCCTCGGTCCGAACGAAAGTGAAAAGGCGGCAGCGATTCGAAAAGCTAGGAGAAAACTTAAATGGGAGAAACACCTCGCTCGTGCGCAAAAAGGCTCTAAAAACAGGCTCAAGCTTCGGAATAAGCTAAACAAAGTCAACGCCGAGATTGCAAATTTAAGAGCCAATGTGAACCACAGAATTTCCAAACAAATTTCTAAGTTGGACTCTACGGTTATCGCATTTGAGAAACTCAAAACCAAAAACATGACCAAGAGGGCGAAGGCGAAAGCTGATCCCGTTTCCGGAAAATGGCTTCGCAACAATGGGAACGCCAAGTCGGGCCTTAACCGAGCGATTCTTAACGCTGCGCCCTACCAGTTATTCGTCTTTACCCAATACAAAGCATTCAGAGCCAATAAGCTCGTGATGGAAGTCAACCCAGCTTACAGTTCACAGGAGTGTTCCGCTTGCGGACACACCGAAGAGGGCAACAGAAAGTCGCAATCTGATTTTCAGTGCCTGAAATGTAAACACGCCGAGAATGCGGACCTTAACGCTTCGAAGGTGGTTAAGCGTCGTGGGATTTTAGATTTGCTAGCCGGGAAATTTGTCCCTCTAGATGAGTCTAAAATAAAAGTGAAGGCCCGTCGAACGCGGGTGACAGTCTGTGGAGGCGACGTAAGAGGGGGGAATCAAGGTTCCCATCCAGTGCCGATGAAGCAGAAACCGAACTCAGAAAAGTGGCCAACGCATGCCATCTGTTAATCGGAAGCTCCTGACTTTAGTCAGGAGAGGTTCACACCGCACAGGGTTTCATTGTGTTCAATCTTAATATCAATATCTTCCGAAAATCGATGGATACAACCGTAGCCCTTCGATAGAGAGGTTCCGCCTTTTAGATGAAAGCTAAGTTTAAGTTGTTGGAGGCCTGACAGAATATGCATGAGCCAATAGTCCTTCTCGACGAGGCCGGGGTCCGTGATGTTCTCGGCATTGGCTGTGATGTCGATGAGGTCTTTAAAGTCTTCGCGTTCGTGAAGGTAGGGGGTGCTCATGAGGTACGTGCCTGAGGTAATTGATTCGAGGTTTCGTTCATTAGGAAATTTAGTCGTTTTTGTGTTGAGAGAGTTCCATAGTGTTGAGCTGCAAAGGTGAGTTTGCGCCTGTTGAACTCCCCGAGTTTTCCTTTGATTCGTTCAGCAACTTGATCACGATCTTCCGCAAGCTCATTCAGGCGGTTCAGAAGTTCGACGACAAGGAATTCCGGTGTGAGTTGTTTTGGGGCTTCCCTCCAGCGATGGAAGTTGTAAGTTCGTCCGCCAAGCGAGAATTCACCTACACGCTTGCGATTGAAGACTGTGATTTGATTGTAAAGCTGAGTCGTACCTAATCCCAGTGAGTTGAATTGACTTGGACTGTAGACGACAAAGCGGTCATCCTTAAGGAAAGTTCTTACTAATGAGTTTGTTTCAGGTGGGGCTTCGCCGAATGCAGTAGTTTTAGGGGCAGAGTACATGCCCTGGGACACTTTCATCAAGAGCCCGTTGGCCTCACCTTTCTTGACGCTCACTAAATTGGAAAAATTTGATGATCCATTTGCCGGTTATATTGACTCTGAAGAAATGACTTGTGTCGGTCGAGTGGCTTTAGCTCGCGCTTCCAAGTTGTGGAAAGCTAAAACTACCAAGGCTGAGGTCGGACTGCGTGTTTACGATGGGCGAGAAACTAGTTGAGATTCGTGCCAAACTACTTTCCGGGGAGTTCCGCTGGCAGGGATACCGCGAATTTCTCGGGTACGAACCTGATACATAGGTAACAAAACAAACCGGAGACATGGGTAACACTCTATAAGGGTAGGTAAGGAGGAGTGTCATGCCCTGGAAAGATGTTAGACCTATGGATGAACGAGTTCGGTTTATAATGCGACTTTTGGACGGTGAACGGATGACGGACCTTTGCAGGGAATATGGGGTTACCCGTAAGACAGGTTATAAGTTCCTGGAACGCTACAATCAATTTGGGATGGAGGGACTAAATAATCAATCCAGGCGTCCATACCATTTGGCGAGAAAGACCTGCGATGAGATTGAAAAATTAATTATCAATCTCAAAGGAATTTATCCAACGTGGGGACCCAAGAAGCTAAAAGCAAAACTAGCAATAGTACCTTAATATCCGTAAAATTGATCCTGGAAAGGTTATTGAGCTGGCTATAGAGTCGACTCGTAGCCTGGCCGCCAGCAAATCAATCCAGATTGAAACGAAAATTGACCCGTCGATAAAATTTATCAATGCTGATCTTACACGTCTTCAACAAATACTATGGAATCTCATTACCAATTCTATAAAATTTTCTGTCCGAGGTGGGAGAATTTGGATCAAACTAATCCGTGTCACCTCCCCATTGGGAGAACGTATACTGTTCCAAGTGTGTGATACTGGAAAAGGAATTAAACCGGAATTTCTCCCAGTTATTTTTGAGCGATTCAGCCAGGTAGATAGCACCAGCACCCGACCATACGGGGGACTCGGACTAGGTCTTACAATCGTCCGAAAGCTTGTAGAAATGCATGAAGGAACAGTTAAAGCAGAGAGTTTAGGAGAAAGTCAGGGCTCAACTTTTACCGTTTCTCTTCCAATTAAACTTGCTATAAAAGGTGCCTCGGCAGAGGCAACCTTGGATGGCTTGCGAGTTTTAGTGGTGGACGATGAAGCAAGTGCAAGAGAAGTCTTTACCGTAATGCTTCAGTCCTTTGGAGCGGAAGTGAAACCGGCAGAGTCTGCTAAGGAAGCCTTGGTTATTTTAAAAAAATTCAAGCCCGATGTTTTAGTCAGTGATATTGCCATGCCGATTGAGGATGGTTATAGCTTAATAAGTAAAATCAGAGCGAAAAATTCGAAACTCGGGAAACCCCCTGCCCTCGCTCTCACTGCTTATGCTGGACAAGAAGATGTCCAACGCTCGCATCTAGCTGGATTTCAGTCTCATTTGGCTAAGCCTGTTGACGCAAATAGGCTGGCTCTAGCAATCGCAAGGTTAGCTGGACAAAAGTAGCTATTCTAGTCGTTATGGTAACCCAAACTAATGTAAAGTTGCCCTTGATGTCCTTCCCAGCTTTGAATTTTAAAACAGTCTGGGTTGGTACGGAGCCTTCTGACAGAGAAAAGACTTCAAATGACTATTGAGTCCTGGATTTTAAGTTTTGGTCGACAATCCTTAAAAGTGTATATTCCGCCTGCCATCTAAGTCAGACGGTCCCGATGTGGCAATTCAACGATAAAACTGGTTCCTGTTGCTGCTGTGCTTTCAATACGAATAGAACCGTGAAGTGCTTCTACAACTCCTCGGACTAGCGTTAATCCCAACCCCCAGCCTTTATGAGTATCAGCAGTTTTAATTCTCCGAAAAGGGCTAAACAATACCACCTGATCACATAGAGCTATTGGATTGCCTTCATTGTGAATGTCGATCACGGCCTTTTCTTGAGTGTGCTTTAATGAGATTCTGATTGGGGTCTGTGGCGTCCGATATTTAAAGGCGTTGTCAATAAGATTTTCAATCATCCGACGCAAGTAATTTTCATTCCACAAACCAATTGTAGGACCATCTGAGGATAGTGAGATTTCGCCCCCATGGATCAGCTCCATATTTTCAATCACACCGGATACAATCGATTCAATGTCGCACTCCTCAAAAGAGCAATTTGATTCTCATTGCTAATGCAATAGCTAAACCTACGGATATATTATCGCGGCGATACAGCGGGACGAATTATTGTATTTACGAACCGAGTTATTGGAGTATGGCCACGCTGCTCCAAGAACAGCGTGGCCATTGTCATTGCTTAGTTATTTACTAGGTTGACGTGGATGGGCGCATTTTCCATGCTTACAACCTTCCCCTTTTGAGCAACCACAGTCCTTGCAGGTACAGTTATCGGTTTTTCCCTGTTGGCATTCCTGGGCACACTTCTCATCACAAGTACAATGGCTATCTGCAAAAGCAGGCGACCATGTCATTAAAGTTAACGCAGTCAATGTAGCACTTAGTAGTCGAGTCATATTTTTCTCCGTTTCAGTTAGTTTTTAAACTCAATTGCTACTACGGAGTCAAAGCCCATTTTGTGACAACTATTTTTGTAGAAAGGACAGAATTTAATTTATCGCCTGGAATTTTGAACGAATCCACCAACCTAGCTCTAGAGTTGCCATTCCTCCCAATATTGATCCAAAGAGCCAAGCAATGATCGTCATTCCAAATACGATGCTAGCCCCAAAACAAAGAAACGCACCTATTGAAAGAAGACCTAACAAAGGAATCTGCAACGCCTCAGTACGACGAAGAACTCTCATTTCCTCCTGTTTTAGAAGGAAACTTGCAGCAAGTGCAGAGCTACCACTATAAACTGCTCCACACCCTAACATGCAGCCTACTTCTCCAAACTGCATAAACACATTCATCAACCCCCAATCTGACAGAGGACTAAATCCAAATTGAGGACAGAATAGAAGCGTTATTGTGCCAACAACCGTATGAATCAATGACAGTCTAGAAAAAACGATCCAGGGGGGAGGATTTAGATCAGAATGAACACGTTCTAAAATTTTATTGTAAAGGTGAATAGGGGGTTGAATTTCATTTGTAGACACGAAGGTCTTGTAATCATCGGCCCATTCTTTTGGCATTTCCTTGGGGGAGAAATTTTTATTCATTTTTACTCCTTATCCTTTTCAACCCAGCTTCTGAGCCTTCTGACAGCGCGACTAGTAATTTGTCGCACATTAAGTGGAGTTGTTTCTAACTTTTTTGCAATTTCCTCAAATGAAAGGTCACTTCTGTATCGCAACTCTAGCACTTGGCGTTGATTTGCAGGAAGTCCATCCAAGCTAGGCAGCGGAGTGTGATCAGGGATTTCAGGTGCTCTAGCTAAATCAACACTGTCTGAATCGCTATCCTCCAAAATATGCTTCTTTTTTCGCAGGCTATCTATCATCACACTTCGACATACCGTAAATAACCAGGGCATAAAAGGAAGTGTTGCGTCGTAATTAGCCCTTGTCTTATGAAGTTTTAAAAACGTAGCTTGAAACACATCATCAGCAAATGCTCGCTCCCGGAGCCTTCCAATGAGAAAACCATAAATCTTAGCCGAGTGCCTTTTATAGAGAATAGTGAATGCCATTTCATTACCGCTTTGATATTCTTTCATTAATTCTTCGTCAGTGAGCTGGTTCATATCGCTCATAGGTACATACGCTCCTGGGTTCTTGTTTGTGACAGTGTCACAATTTCTCATGATCGTTCGTATTAAACAATAGAGAGGTAACACAATGCCAATCCGCTCTTTTATTTTAATTATAACATGGATTTGGGCTTTTGGAGCAACCGGGGCGGAATTAGACAAGGAGTCAATTACTCTCCAAGCGGCATTATTTAAAGCCTATTCAGCTAATCCAGCGATTGCAGCATCACAGGCGCTAGCCGATGCCGAGCACGCGGCGATCCAATCTGAGTCCTTTCTAGAAGATCCAAAAGTTGGATTGATGCGTGAGAACAATATGAGTTTTATGCAGATGCAGCAGGGGCCAATGGATTCAATCTCTGTTTCTCAGCAATTCAAATTTCCAGTTAAATATATTCTATCCAACAAATCGCAAAGTGCGAAGGCCAACCAAGCGGAGGAAATGGCTAAACAAAAAAGGTTAGAAGTCAGGACGAAAGTGGTGAGCGCCTACTATAGTCTTTATTCTGTTGATCGGGTACTCGCGCTACTTAACGCACAAAGAGAATCACTCCGAGAAATAGCTCGAATAGCCGAAACTAGATATTCAACGGGAGGAGTGCCGCAGCAAGACGAAATGAAAGCTCATGTCGAACAAACATTATTAGAAAAAGACACACTCATGGTTCAGGAAGAACTATCAACAATCCAAGCGGCACTGAGTGCAGCTATGGGAGATAATTCACGAAAGGAGATTGCTCTTCCAAAGGAGGAACTCAAAATACCGGAAGTTACAATAGAATTAGCTGAAATTCCTAAACAGATTGAGCTTCATTCTAGAGAGATTAAAGTAGCACAGTTTGCTGTGGTTGAAAGCGAAACTCAAAAAAGTCTTTCCTACCTCGGATACGCGCCTGATTTTAGTTTGAATTATCGTCGAATGTTAGGTTCTTTTGGTTTTCAGAACGCCTATTCAGCAAGTATCGAATTTACGATTCCTCTGTGGTTCTTTGCTAAGCAATCAAATGAAGTCTCTTCTGCTTCGTCGCGTGCGATCGAAGCTCAAAAGAAACTCGAATCTATAAAAAACGACAAAACTGCTGAAGCAAAGTCGCTGACAGCGAAGGTTCGGTCTTTTAAGAGGGTCCTTGAAGTCTATCAAACTGGATTAATTCCTCAAGCAGCAAGCACTCTCAATTCTTCGCGAGCATCTTATCGTGCGGGAAGAAGTGGATTTATAGAATTGTTAGATAGTGAGCGCTCACTCTATAATGTGCGAATCGCTTACTACCGAATTTTGAGCCAATTTACGGAAAGCCTGTCGAAGCTGGAAGAAATTATGGGAAGGTCACTCAGTACTCTTCCTTTTGGAGAAATAGAATGAATCGGACGAAATTTAGTTTTAGTCGAAGCACCGCCATTAATTTAGTATTTTTCTTCGTTATATTCATTCTTGCAATTGTTCTTGTATCAAGGGACCGGGGACGGTTGGATAACGAGGGTATTGGCACCGCTGGCGAGCGTGCGCAAATTTTGACACAAAAGGCTTATTGGACCTGTGCAATGCATCCTAAGATTCATAAGGATTCTCCAGGCCAGTGCCCAATTTGCGGCATGAAACTAATTAAAATGGAAGAGGCCGCGAGAGAAGATGGAAGAACTCCACTAGGAAATTCTATGCCCTCAGAACACACATCTTTTAGTTTATCTTCTGCACGTCAACAAATGATTGGAATTAAAGTTGGAGTGTCCGAAAGGAAACCTCTCTTCAAAGATATCCGACTGGCAGGTAGAGTGGCCTTTGATCCAGAACTCTATACCGCTCAGAATGAGTATGCAGAGACTCTGAGACAATCTCAACGCGTAAAAGACTCTCCTATTGCCGAGGTGAGACACTCGGCGCAGCAAATGGTTCAATCCGCAAAATTGAGACTCAAAATTCTCGGGCTTTCTGACAAGCAGATTGCACGGATCGGAACTCAGGAAGGTACGGATTCAAGTCTACTGATTTCAAAACCTGGCCAGGACATTTGGATCTATGCGGAAGTTTATGAAATGGATCTCCCTTACATTCGTACAGATCAGTCCGCTGAAATTACAACTGGTGTGTTGGGTGGAAAGCCACTGAAGGGAAAAGTTGTTTCTGTTGACCGCGTGATTAATGCGGCAACTAGAACTGCGAAGGCGAGAATTCTTATTCTGGAAAAGAATTTCTTTCTCCGGCCAGAATCATACGTCGATGTCACGATCCATGTTCCGCTTGGGGAGCAAGTGACGGTACCGTTTGATGCAGTTTTGGACACAGGAAAACAGTCTTGGGTATTTGTTATTAACGATAAAAATGAATTTGTTCCGCGATTAGTTACTATAGGGCTCTATGCTGGAGATGAGGTAGCTATTACAGCAGGTCTCTCTGGTGGCGAAAAGATAGTGACAAGTGCAAATTTTTTAATTGACTCTGAATCACGCCTAAAAAATGCCGCGCTTCCTCAGAAAACTGAAGGGGGACAGAAAGCAAAGCCAGCATGCCCAGAGAGGCAGCACTGGGATTTACCGATGGCTATGTGTATGCCTGATTAGCCTGAGGAGAAAAGCAAAAGGACGATCCATATGATTGAAAAAGTCATTGATTTTTCAGCTCGAAATCGCTTTCTGGTCTTCGTACTCGTTACTGTAGCGGCAATTGCTGGCCTCTATTCTCTCCGGAGTATTCCGGTAGATGCAATTCCAGATTTAAGCGATACCCAGGTCATTATTTATACAAAATGGGATCGCTCGCCAGATATTATTGAGGATCAAGTCACTTATCCTATTATCAGTGCGATGTTAGGGGCCCCTAAGGTAAAGGACATTCGAGGGTTTTCTGATTTTGGATTTTCTTATGTGTATATGATTTTTCAAGATGGAACAGACCCTTACTGGGCGCGCTCTAGAACACTGGAGTATCTTTCGAAGATTACCCCTCAGCTCCCTGAAGGCGCGCAGACTGAGATTGGTCCAGACGCTACGGGAGTGGGCTGGGTTTATCAGTATGCTTTAGTGGATAGATCAGGTAGCCACTCACTGGCAGAACTACGATCTTTTCAAGATTGGTATTTGAGATTTCATCTCCAATCCGTTCCT
>JBDSKY010000252.1:0-9228 GCA_039916675.1 Bdellovibrionia bacterium | reverse complement strand
TTCGTATAGGAATGATGCCCAATTCACTCTCGTCAGCGTTCTGCTCGGAATTTTCTGGCCTTCAATATCCGAGGACTCGTTGGTATACTCTTGAAGCGTTGGCCCCGAGATTCGTCGACTCTCACTGTTAGGCATGCAGCCGCATTATTTCACAGTCTGACTTAGGAAGTATTTAGCATAAATTACAAATTTAATGTACTATTTCAGTCGAAACCACTCATTTTCGCATTCTTTTTGTATTTCTGCCGAACAAAAGGGGAGGCAGTTATTTCATTCATTTTCTTACGAATGAATGTACCTTTGCGAGGTTAACCTAACCCTATTGGCTCTTTTTTAACTCCAGTATGTCCAAGGAACAATCCCAATTCCCTTGGATTTTGGCAAATCGGCTCGATCCACGGGAGCCACAATTAGTCCAATCTTCGAACCCAATTTTTTCATCGCTCCAAGGACAGGTTTTTCATACCATCCCAGGGGGATATTTCCGGGGGGAGCGTGGACGATCTTTATTGGAATATCATTCCAAATAAGATCTACAGCCTCCTTCGCTTGCGCACTTTTAAAGTAACGGGGGTGCATTCGATGACCTGAGTACTGCGTATTTGCCAGGATTTCATTAAAAACAAATTGCCTCGCCAGAGACAAGGTCACCTCTTCTCCATGAAGTGTTTTTATAAAATGTGCAGCCAGTCCCGCATCTCCAAAGATCCAGCGGTCAAGTCCAGTTCCAGCTTCGTGGCACGGAATCCGTTTGAGCAGAAAGATGCTTTCCATAGCGCTCAAATAGTTTCGAAGTTTTCGTTTTTCAGTTTTGAAATCTCCAAGGCCCGGCATTCTGCCCTCTCTCATTAGCCCGCCCATACGTTCGAGAATCGATACGGCAATATCCATATCGTAGTTTCGTCCGTAGACACGAGCTAAATCACGAAGAAGAGCGGTTTCAATCCACTGATCAAAATAGAGAGCACGCGTTGCTGAATCCCTCATGAACATGGGAACGGGCAGGCCCCCTTGCGTTAGAGCGTTCATTGCCTGATCTGAGGGAAATCGAACGTTTAAGGAATGAATAGGTCCTTCTGTTCGTGCAACCTGGAGCGGTAGTTGATGGGCCTCGCTGAGAGTTAGGGGAAAGAGTTGAAGAGTCGCTATCCTGCCCGTAAGGGATTCTCTGATTCCCAGTTTGGATGAGAACTCGGTTGAGCCAGTGAGGTAATATTGTCCAGGAATTCTCTTCCTATCGACTCGGAGTTTCAGCGAATCGAAAATTTCCGGAGCTTTTTGGACCTCGTCAAGCACGCAAGGAAGATTCAGCTTTCCAAGAAATGTTTTTGAAGAAGACCTCGCCTCATTTCTTATCTCAGGATCGTCGAAACTGTATACGTCGTCGATACCCAGTTGTTTGCAAAGCAAAGTCGTCTTTCCAACCTGGCGCAGGCCGACAACTCCTACAAGAGGAGAGAAAGAGGCTAATTTTTTGATTAAGTCTAAGCCGTGGCGAATTCGATCATGGGGCATAACTATATACTAATATATTACAGCCTGATGTCAAATATTAGTACTATTTAGTGTGAGAGATGACTTTTATCCGTACATGGGGCCTTGAATAGCATCAAAAAAAACTTCAAACGCCAAAAAATTGCCAAATCCAAAAAGGCTGCGTAGACTCCTTAATCATGATCAAACGCATGGCATTCTCTGTTTACCCAGTCAAAGACATCAAAGCCTCTCGTGCATTTTATGAGGAGACCCTTGGCCTCAAGTGCACCGAACAGTTTGGCGATGCTTGGTTTGAGTACGATGTTGGCGGGACCTGTTTTGCAATTACAAATTATGAAATGCCCCACTTTAAAGCAGGAACCCAGGGTTCGGTTGCATTTGAGGTGAGTGACCTAGACCAAATGGTTAAGCTCCTCGAGGGGAAAGGTCTCAAGCAGGCGATGGACCCCATCGACTCTCCCGTTTGTCGGGGCTCCTTTTTTCGTGATCCAGATGGAAATATGGTTGGACTCCATCAGGTCAAAGATTAGGGATTGTTTCATAAGACAACTTTGAAAATTGACCGAATGCAAAAACAATACCGCATTAAATCGTTGTGTATAGGAGAAACAATACTAGTCCGGCGCGCCCGAAGTATTGAAAAAGGACCCGGTCCCCACCGGTGAAACTTTTCTATTTACAAATTAGTCTATTTAAAATAAAAGCGGCGCTGCTGTTTTGCAGTAACAACTAGGTAGATCTGAACGGTCAGCTATCAAACACAGAAATCAGTACACTCTCGGCTTAAAGTTTTGAGACGCAATGGAAGCCTTATGCCGCGTCTTCTTCGGCAGGTCTTACATAGTCAATTACAAGTTTTTTAGGTCCTTTATCCACTCCCAAAAGAGCATCAAAAGTTCCTAGTAGCTTAACTCCAAAAAAACCAGCCATTAACGCTCTTACAGCGACTTCATTCACTGGTTCAAGTCGTTTTAACTTATTCCGTTCCCATTTCAAAATAGCCACATCGCTATACCCAAACGGATCCCTAATTGCTTTTGGGACATTCCAAGTACACTACGAAAAAATAGTACCTCGATACCTCGAAGCGGAATCCGGTCAAGTAATAATTTACGTGCAATCAATTGCTCCAGATTTTTCAAAACCTCTGAATCAGTGCCTCGACCAAAGCGCTTACTCTCTGAGTAAGGAACATTGCGAACTTCAATGTAATCCAAATTCATAAAACCTTTTAGTGTCCGAGTCATTTTATAAGTCCTTTCTCACGGCGGCTTAGCTTTCGTTTAAAGACGGTAATTATCCAAACCCCATTGTCCATCGCTGCCGTAAATCCCCCTGACTTACCCTCGCTTAAAAAGCCAATAAACCAATGTGTTTGCTTATCTTCCTGCCACTTCCACTCGACCACTGTTTTGGCTATATTAATAATGTTCTGGCTATATTAATAATGTTCTGGCGCGACAGCACACGCTCATCACTGCGCTGATTTGCATGATCTTTAAGAGTGAAATCATTCGCTGTGACAGCTTTTATTATCCTCTTAGATTCCAACATTCGGTCCATTCTTGATACACTAACTAAGTTAGTGTATGTTGGCAAGTACAAAATTCATTTTTAGTTCTTAGTAGATAATTCATTCGTACTGAAACGAGCCCAATCGTTTCGAATCAAATCAATATTCTTAGAAGCAGTGGCTACGCCCCTCGAGATATTCTGTTATGGGGATGACTACTTTCGCATACTTCGTATAGGAACGTTGCCCAATTCGTCCTCGATAGCGTTCCGCTCGAATTCTTCTGGTCTTCGAAACTCAAGGAACCGTTGGTATGCCTCACGTTCTCATCCATAAGTTGTGGGCGTTTGGCCCCGGTGTTCGTCGGCTCTCACTGTCAGGCTTACAGTCGCATTATTTCACGGTCTATCTTGGAAGCGAGTCTAGCAAAAATATGGAAAAACTGCTACTAGTCAACGTTGAGCCCATTTTCGATATCTCAACATTTTTGATTTCAAGAAATATGACCTGCTTTTGGTCAGTTTTTTGTGCAATTTTACGTACGAATGAACGAGTACCTTCAGACACTGGGATCCACTTTGAGTTTCATCTGAGCAGTTCAATCTAGTAACGTCTTGATTCTCGATCACAAAGATCATGTTACCGATTAGAGGACTTATACGCAAGATTGACTCAAGTAGTTATAAATGATGTGGGCAAATTTTAAGCCCTAGCATACATTAATATTAATAAAAATTTCCGCTCTTAAAATTAATTAAAAGTATGTAGTAATTTCTTCCATTTTCCTCTTACAATTTAAGCAAGCAGCTATTAAAAAACCGCTTCTTATACCGATTTAGCGAATAGCTAAACCTAGGGGAATATTAGAATGACTCATAAATTCAAACAGTTGTCATATATCTTAATTCTTTCTGTCGCCAGTGTAGGTTTCAGTTTTGATACAGGCCCCATTAAACCTCAACTCCGTAAATTATCCGAACATCTGCCTAGCGCTTTGAGTCAACAAATGGAAATCGGGAAATCAGTAGAACCAGAAACGCAGATTTCACTTTCAATTGCCTTGTCATGGAATCAGGAGAAAAATCTAAATCAGACCTTAGTTGATCTATATGACCCGAGCAGCTCTTCCTTTCACAAGTTTTTAACCTCTTCAGAATTCCGCCAGAAATTTGCTCCCACCGAGGCACAAATTACACAGGTTCAAGGCTTCTTAGAGCTATATGGAATTCAACCTCTGTCAGTTTCTGACAATCGCCTGGTGATTCACGCTATTGGAACCGCAAGGGAAGTGAATGAAGCCTTCCATACGGAACTTGTCTGTTTCACGGATAAACAAAATCAAAGATATTTTGCCCCTATCCGAGACCTTCAGGTCCCGATAGACTCGCCCATCCAAGCCGTATTTGGCGTCGAAAATATCACAAAAGCCCATCATCACCTTCGCAAGCGTGAGAACCTGGAACCGGTAACCGGCCAATCTCTAGTTGGGACAGGACCCCGTGGTGGATTTTCTCCCTCTGACCTCAAGTCTGCCTACGGACTCTCTCTACCTCTGAACGGAGCCCATCAAACCTTGGCCCTTTTTGAACTGGATGGTTTTGATAAAAATGATATTACCGCTTACGCGAAATACTTCAAACTCCGGAAAGTCCCTCTGAAAACTATCAAAGTGGACGGAGTCACCGGTAAGCCCGGAGATGGAGCGGGAGAAGTCACTCTAGATATTGAACTCATGACTGCGATCGCACCCGGTGCTAAAAAAATCCTAGTTTATGAAGGCCCGAATACTGCTGAAGGCCTCATCAATACTTATAATAAAATTGCCACTGATAATTGCGCTAAAGTCGTGAGCACTTCCTGGGGTCTAACTGAAAATCAGGCTAGCCCTGCCATGCTTCAATCAGAAAATAATATATTTAAACAAATGGCTGCTCAAGGACAAGCGATTTATGCCGCCTCAGGAGACTCTGGTGCATTCGACAATGGAAAGGACCTCGGAGTTGACGACCCCGCCTCCCAACCCTACGTCGTAGCAGTAGGCGGAACTCAGCTGAGTCTCAATCAAGATGGGACTTACTTTCGTGAAACAACGTGGAATCAAAACAATACTTCCAGTGGTGGAGCCTCTGGCGGAGGTATAAGCTCGATGTGGCCAATTGCTGAATGGCAAAAGGCAGCAGTTAATCCAGCTTCAAAAGGCTCAACAACCAACAGAAATGTGCCCGACGTGGCTCTCAATGCCGATCCTAATACAGGCTACGCAATCTTCTTCAAAGGCCAGTGGAATGTTTTTGGAGGCACGAGCTGTGCAGCCCCACTTTGGGCGGCCTTCAATGCTCTTGTAAATCAAAACCGCACAAAACTTCATCTCAGTGTATTAGGATTTCCGAGTCCGGCTCTCTATACACTCGGTCAGTCCAGCTTTTACTCCACAACTTTTCATGACATCACTGATGGGAGCACTAATCTTTGGTATCCCGCTGTCACCGGTCTGGATAATGCCACAGGCTGGGGGTCATTTTACGGGGAACAACTCATACAAAATCTATCGACGCATTAGTCAGAACCGGTTCCAAAACCACCTTTTGCCTTCGGGCCATCATCGATTGCAAAAGGGTGCTGTAATCCCGAAAGCTTGATGATATCTGGATAGAACGTCTGATTCATCAATATGCGTTCTGCGATCCTCCCAAAAAACCGCGCCTTCCAATGTCGCGTATGGGCCATCTCTTGCGCATGAATCATAGCCCCCCCTTCTTTGGCTTCAAAATCCAATCGCCATTCTAGACGATCAAAAAGACGGGTCAACCTTCCTGAAGAATCGTTGATAATATTTAAATGCAATGTATGAGAGGGTTGATATTCCATCACTTCAGCAATCAGCTCAAAGGGCTTTGCTAAAAATCGATGTGAATTGATCTCAAGCTTCAAAATCGAACCTTTCTCAATTAAAGAGGAATCCAGATGCGTGGCTTCGCCAGGCTGCTTGGAGGCCAATCTCAGAGTAGGAGAATCTAAGGTAGTCACCTTTGCCAATGAGAAAAACCATTGAGGCCACCGGGTCACTGAAGAAATATTTTTCTCCAGTCTTTCGGGGGTAAGAGAAGTCGGAATGTTCCTGGCAAAATAGAGATCCAAATCAGGTGATCTAGCCCCAATCGCCATGCCAAGTATAAGAGTCCCTAAGATCGCCGCAGAAAGGCGTCCATAGAATCCACTAAAAAATTTTTTCATCTAAGGATGACTTAATCTTTTTTCAAAGAGGAGGAAAGAGAATTTCTTGAACTGGTAGATTCAACCGGAAGGTTGTTCGCCAAATAAGGTTTTATCCCAGGATTCCAAACTCAGCCAACCATTGACAGTACTCTTTTCACAAATAAAAACAGTTCTCGGCATAGCGCCATGACCTATTGCCGTCCTGAGAAAACCCGGGCTCATTGGGCCGTGAACGATCTTGCCATCATAAAGCCAAAGAGTTGCATCTTCGTCCTGAGACCCACTGAAAATGCCGGCTGATTTAATTTGCGACGATGTACCTATGCCTTCAGACCAGCATTCACAGTCGAAATCCAATTCTTGCGCAAAAAGCCTGGAGGCAATTTCTTCTGGCCCAAACGGGCCAACGATCTGTGAACCGTTATTAATCAACCAACGTTCTGATTTTTTTTCCTTATTGATAACTTCTGGAGAATTATTTTCGGCCCCCGCTTCTACCACAGGTGCAGGAACCTCGACTTCTTGGCCTTGCTCGTTCCTATATGCTGACAATGTATAATAATAGGTTAAACCGGTTTCGTGAGTAAGTTTTGCTTCTCCCGCAACCTCTCCGACAAATTTAGAATCCGATTGGGACCAGACATCCTGCGAGACCAAGATGTCCCGTCCAGCACCGGCGGATATTTGGCTTAGAGATTTGGCACAATTCAGAACATCTCCAATCACCGTGTAGGACATCTGTTTGACAATGCCAATTCGTGCAGCCAAAGCATTGCCAGTGTGGATCCCTATGCAGAAAGTGAGAGCCTTCTGGCCATCCACTTTTCGAAGTTCATTTAAATTCTTAAATCCAGTTCGCAGTTGCAACGCGCATCGCATGGCTCTCCATGCCTCAGTTCCTTCGCTTTCAGGTGCTCCCCAGGTAATAACAAACGACTCCCCGCCCGCAAAACGTTCGAACCGTCCCTCGAATTCTTTGGCGGAGCTGGAAACAAGCCCTAAATAGTCGTTGATAGATTCAGCAATATCTTCAGCAGTTTCAGAAGCAAATAAATTGCTAAAGCTACGAAGCGAACCATAGAGAACTGTAACCACAACTTTTTGGGGAGCGAAACGCGGAGAATCGTCTAGCTCATTGGTTTCCGGACTTTCATTTTTATGTTTAAACTTTATGTATTTTGAAAGCCTATTACCAATTGTGAAAAATATTAAAAAGGAAAGAAACCACAGACCCAACAACTGAGTCCTCAAGACATGAAGTGCAGCAGTGCCCTCTGCTTCAGCTAAGCTTGCCAGGACAGCTATATGTCCGATTCCTATCCGACTATATCCACCAAAATATCCAGCTCTACCGGTCGCAGTTTCCTCGGTAAAATTAAGTTGCCCACTTAATGATTTCGAAGAATTCATCTTTTCCAGAAGTTGAGAGACCCCCGGCATAACATTTGGAGATTCATTGTCTCGCAGAGAGCGAATCATGGCTCTTCCTGAATCATCGACAAGGACAGCGGGTACCATTCCATTCCTTGGCATATTGGATTGTATTCCGCTCAAATTAACATGGGCCACAGCAATCTCAGTAATTTTTCCCTTACCCAAGGGAATTGCAACCGTGGCAAACTTCCGTACACCGAGAACCGCAGGCGCTAATGCTACGATTTTTCGCCCCTGAAACGCAGGGTTGACGAGCTGCTTTTCGATCTCCTCAACTCCGACGACCATACTGGCCCTATCCATGGTAAATGCCGGGAATTTACTGTTCATTCCCAATACCCGTCTTTGGGGTAAGGTATTGTCCTCCTCCCCTACGAGGCTATCTTTATACCAAACGGATAAGTCCAAAATCTCTGGGATCATATCAATAACTATGGTTTCAAACGGAGGTTTAATTGAACCTAATATTAAAGGATGTTTAGCCGCAGCTGCTTCTTCGGATTTCAGAGCTTGACGTTGGATTTCTCCCTCTTTTTCTACATCAGTCAAGAGATGCTTGAACTCCGCCCGAAAGTGCGTAGCCATCATCAGAGTGGTGTCTCCGATAGATTGCTGGATATCGCCTCGAATTTCACCTTCTGTTACCCGCAGGGCCATAAGCGACCCTACTCCTACCGCAAGAAGTGGAGGCAATGCTAGAATGAGCCCGACTATAACGCCGGTTTTCGAATAATTAGGTTTCCAGTTAAATCGAATCATATACCCTTCTCTATCCATCGGAATATCCAGCAAAAAGTTTAGAACTACTGTAGATTTTTGTGATAGATTTTCTTCAATGGAAACAACCTCTTTTCTCCCCCTGCTCACGCCCGATTTCCTTGTAAGATCGCTGCATTTGAGAATTCCAGTGTTACCCCGCCCTCACTTACCTTTTACGGGAGTTTTTACAGACTCTCGAAAAACAGAGCCCGGCAGCCTTTTTGTGGCCCTCAAGGGAGACAATTACGATGGGCATGATTTTATTGAAAAAGCAGTGAGCAACGGGGCTCGGGGCGTGCTTTGCCAGAGAGGCCACTCGATTACCGGTTCCAAAGACGCTTACCTATTTTATGTTGAAGATCCGCTGCGGGCCTATCGTAGGTTTGCTGCGGCTTGGCGAAAAGAGTTTTCAATTCCAGTGATAGCAGTCGCCGGGAGCGCAGGAAAAACCACAACCAAGGAACTTCTAGCTGCCATTCTCCAAGGAAAGTGGAAAAACATCCTCAAAACTCAGGGTAGCCAAAACGGGTTCGTGGGAATTCCAATGACACTCCTGGAAATGCGAACTCACCATGAAGCCGCAATTATTGAGGTAGGAATAGATGAAGTCGGAGCAATGGAACAACACATGGCTCTGGTATCGCCTGGCTACTCGATTCTGACTTCAATTGGACCTGAGCATCTGGAAAACCTAATCGATGTTCCTACCGTTGCCCGTGAAGAAGGAATAGCCCTTTCCCATGTCGCGCGAGGAGAAGGGACGGTCGCCATTTATTTAGATGATCCTTGGATTCGTCCCCACTTATCTA
>JBDSKY010000251.1:0-5885 GCA_039916675.1 Bdellovibrionia bacterium | reverse complement strand
GAAGCGAGATCTGGCAATAAACCAATATACCAAAACACTAGAGAGACGAGCAGATAAGTAGATACAGCAAATACGTCCCATACCAAGGGACTTCGAAATTGCGGCCAAAGATCCATCGTATCAGGATAAGGAAATAGCCAATACGCGTACCAGGGGCGCCCCAAATGAAGAAGGGGCATTAATCCAGCGCAGGCCACGGCAAAAAGAGTCATAGCTTCTGCAAAACGATTAATAGATGTGCGCCATTCCTGATGTAAAAGGTAGAGAATGGCAGAAATGAACGTTCCTGCGTGTCCAATTCCTACCCACCAGACAAAGTTGGTAATGGCAAAACCCCAGGCTACTGGAATATTAACTCCCCAGATTCCAATTCCACGCAAAAGCAAATAACTTATAGAGAATAAAAACATGAGAAGCAGAAGAAAAGACAAGCAGAGTGCCTGTAGCCATCTTCCTCTAATCGGTTGGTCAGTGACCAGGCCCGCTACTTGGTCAGTCACCTGTCCGTAGGTGTGTGCTCCAATAATAAGTGGCGGTCTTATCGAATTTTCCGCCTCTATTTTAGATTTCACTCTGTTTCCTCTAAATGGATTTGAGCGTTGGGGTTGCGGATTAAGGCTAAATAGGTGGTACGGGGTTTGGTCCCCAGATCATTTAAAAGTTTGTAATTTTCTGGCAGGCCTTTTAGGTGTGCCACCTGGCTTTTCTTATTATTCTGATCTCCAAAAATAATAGCGTCGGTAGGGCACGCTTGTTGGCAAGCCGTGAGGATTTCTTGGTCTCGAATGGGACGATTTTCTATTTCAGCATTGATTCGTGCTCCTTGAATCCTCTGAGTGCAGTAGGTGCATTTCTCCATTACGCCGCGGCTCCTTACGGTTACGTCTGGGTTGTGCCTAAGTTTTGATGTGAAATCTTTTGTGTCCGAATATTGAAAGAAATTGAAACGTCGTACTTTGTAAGGACAGTTATTTGAGCAGTAGCGAGTGCCTACACACCGGTTATAAATCATTTGATTTAAGCCATCATAACTGTGGTTTGTCGCAACGGTGGGGCAGACCACTTCGCAGGGGGCTTTTTCACAATGCATGCAGGGAACGGGTTGAAAGAATACTCTCGGATTAGAAGCATTTCCCTGGAAATATCGATCTACACGGATCCAGTGCATTTCCCGGGAACGGCGAACCTCTTCTTTTCCAACAACTGGAATATTGTTTTCAGCCTGGCAAGCGATTGTGCAGGCCTTGCATCCGATGCAAACGGTAAGGTCGATCACCATGGCCCATGCCTCGCCGGGATATTTGAAGTCAGCCAGAATGGTGGGCTGCTCTTTTTTTAATTCCTCATTGATTATGGAGTTTGGTTTTCGGCGCCAACTTTCATAATCTGAATAGATCACTATATCTCGGCCTTCCATGCTAGAATGCATATGCGTAGTTGCAAGTTCAGATGTTTTGCCCAACTTTCGAATATGAATTTCTCGCGCAAAAGTAGGGGAGGAATGGTCTTGCAATGCGTAGGCATTGTAGCCCAACACTGTCTTACTTCCCACTCTTCCTGCGCGGGTTCGTCCATATCCGAGATAGAGGGTAGCGCAATGATCGGGATGGCCTGGGACTCGAAGTATTGAGGCGTGCTGAATGCGATCTGCAATTTTTAATTCAACTTGATCTTCGTCTTTCAGGTCAAGCAATTTAGCAGTCGCTGGGCTGAGGATAACAGCATTCCCCCAGGTGAGTTGTAAAATGGGTTTCGGCAATTCCTGAAGCCAGGCATTATTTGCATAACGTCCGTCCCAAATTGTAGGATCTGGTTTGAAAACCGCTTCAATTGGATGGGCAATATCACCGTTAGCTTCTGAATTCTTAAACTTTAAGGAGGATCCTAAAGTTTTGTGCAAGGCTTGGGTGATAGATACGTTTATAGCGCGGGAAGCAGAATTGGCAATGAATCCATCTCGAAGAGCGTGCTCAAAAAATTCCTCAAAGCTAAGATTGAGGGAGCTTGGCGGTCGATGAGGTTCCCAATACTCACGGAGTGCCTGGCCTGCAGTCCTTCCTGCACGGTTTGTAAGAATGGAAAAAACTTCAAGAATAGAGCGAGTCTCATAGAGCGGAGAAATTAAAGGCTGCTGGAAAGTGATTGTTCCCTCGAAGGAGCGGCCGTCGCCCCACGTTTCCAGAAAGTGAGATTCGGGAAGAAACCAATGACAAAGGTAGGAAGTTTCGTTTCTATATATTCCAGATATAATACGCAGGGGGACTTGGTCCAAATGGTCTTTAAAACGAAGAGTCGCTGGTGTATCGTATACGGGATTTCCTCCTAGGATAAAAATCGCCTTTACTTTTCCGGCTGCCATTTCATGAGTGAGACCTTCAACTGTGAGATGCTGTGGTGGATGAGCTTCCCCAAGCAACGGTTCGATAAAACTGAGAGTTTTTCCAAAATTTCCCAAGTGCTCGTTGATTGCAAATACTAGAATTTGTACTTCAGCTGAGTTTTGCTCTCCGATCAAAACCAAGCTATGGCCTGCATGTGTTTTCAGGTCCTGCGCTGCTATTTTTAGCCAAGACGGAATTTCTGTAGTAGGAGGCGGAGGAGCTATACCTTTTACTCCTAAAATCCCAGCCAGAGAGCGAGCGAGCTCCGGAATCACACTCGGCCGGACTGGCCAGCGGTTGTCGGCACAGGCGCCGGTGATGCTGATAGAGGATTCAGCTACATAGAGTCGGTTAAAAGAGTTTTTTTGATCCCTTTTTTTTCGAAAAGACATGAAATCTCTGGAATAAGTCTCCTGTGCAGGGCCGGGGCCCAGAAAATCAGCGTCCAAGCTAAGCACGACTTGAGCTTGAGTGAAATCATAGAGGGGAGAAAGTTTTTGACCAAAGGCAGCCGTCGTTGCAGTTTGTAGCTGCCCACCGCTGAGCGGGTCATAGGAACTCCATTTTGCTTTGGGATAAAGATGGAGAAAGCTTCGTATATCCTCTATCAGAGTAGGAGAAGTAATTGGATGGGTAAGGACGATTACTCCTTCGCCTTGGCTTGTTTTCCATTGCGAAGCCGCTAGCAGCATCGTCGAGGTGAATTCATCCCAAGTTTTGATACTTCCGAGGTGAGTAACTGTCTTGGCGCGATCAGGATCATAAAGTTGGAGGAGTTCAGCCTGCATGAAGATGTCGCTCTTGCCCAGGGTGGAAGGATGTTTGGGATTTCCTTCCAACTTAGTAGGTCGACCTTCGTGACTTTCGGCAAGGACTCCTTTAGCGAAACCCCCCAGATGATAGGCTGTGGCAAAATATTTGGGTATTCCTGGAACAAGGTTTTCTGGCTGTATGATATAAGGAATAATTTTTTCGGGTGGCATGACTGTACACGCAGTAAGGCCTGCCAGGGCCATGGAGGCCCCCATGATTTGGATAAATTTTCGACGGCTTACCGGATCTTCGAGTTCTGCCCAGCGGGAGGCTCCTTCTGGAAATTCCCTTGTTAATACTTCCGACAGAGCTTCAAATAAGCGAGGGTCGTTGTCCTCGTTTATCCCAGATTTTGCTTCCCATTCTGAAAGGCTTTTCCAGAGGAGATTCTGATCTTTTAGCGGTGACATGTGTAGCAATCCGTTAATCTTTCTTTGGGTATGTGATATTTGCGAACGAGTTCCGATCCTAGTTCTTGCTGATTGGTGGGCGCAGTCCAATAGACATTAAAAACCTCGCTCTGCGGACGAATGTATTTTTCAGGTTCCCGGTGGCAGGTTAAACAATCTCTCATATAGAAAGAATTTGCTTGCCAGGTGAGTGGCATAGTTTGAATAGGGCCGTGGCAACTGGTGCAGCCAATTACTTTATTCACGTGGATGCTATGATTGAAGTATACGAATTTTGGGAGTCTATGCACTCGGTTCCATTCAAGGGGTTTGTACCTGGCAAAACTCTGGCGAACCGGTTCTAGCAGGGGTGAGCCTTGCCAAATTTGGGAATGACAGGTCATACATGTGTGTGTAGGTGGTATTCCTGCATAAGGAGATTTTGTTACTGACGTGTGACAATAGCGGCAGTCAATTCCCAGTCCTCCAACGTGATGCTGATGACTGAATTGTACAGGTTGCCCAATCGGTATGTTCACTTCAGTTTCCCAATCGGACCATTTAATGGCGGTCCAAAATATGCCTAACGCAACCGCTATTCCTACAATTCCGAGGAGTGAGGCCTGTAGAATAGAATTGCTTTGGCGTTTGAAAATTTGACTCATTTTGCCAAGCGGCCAGTTGCAATATGTGCGCCTTCAGCCGCTAGCTTTAGTGCTTAGAGATTGTTCCTCTCGGAGTATCCTATCGACGTCTGAATGCTTGCGTTCCTTAGGAGTAAGAAAGGAATAAACGCAAGGAATCACAAGCAAGGTAAGGGCAGTGGAAAGAATGACTCCCCCGATCACGACAATTGCCATGGGTTTACGTGATTCCGCTCCAGGACCAAAGGCTAGTGCTGCTGGAAGCGCACCCACTACTTGAGCTATGGAAGTCATTAGAATGGGTCGGAGTCGAACGGGACAGGCTTTTATCAAGCTCTCTTGGATGGAAGTCTTACTTTCGTCCCGAACCTGATTAGTAAAATCGATCAGAAGAATCGAATTCTTTTTTGCAATGCCCATGAGGAGGATTAGACCAATCATGCTGTAAAGATTAAGGGATTGATGCGTTAGAAGTAGTGCAAAAAAAGCACCGGTAAGGCTAAAGGGCAAGGCCATCATTACAGTTACTGGATCTGTGAAGCTATTGAACTGAGTCGCAAGTATCATGTAGGCGACTGCCAAACCTAAAACTATAGCGAAGAGTAAGCTCTGGAAAGATTCTTGAAATGTCTGTGCGGTACCACTGAGCTGTATTGAATACCCGGGGGATAAGTGAGTTTTCCCAAATTGAAGAACTCGTTCCAAAACCTTTTGCTGCGACTGGCCCGCTGCCACATTGGCGAATACTGTAATCGCCCTTTGGCGATTGAGTCTTGTCAGATTAATTGGAGCTAAGCGCTCTTCGACTTTGACTGCTCCAAGGATCGGAACTATTTGGCCTCGATTATTTCGGACGTAAAGCTTTTCGAGACGTTCGGTTGGAGAGAGCTCAGATGAATTAGGCGGGTCGATTTCTTTTACCCGCACGTCGTACCTGCGACCCTCTGAGGTGTATTTGGCAATCCGAAGGCCGCTGATTGCGGTACTGATTGTATCGGCGATTGAAGAAATGGGAATCCCCTGGCGTTCGGCAGCGGAGCGATCTGGAATGATAGCGATTTCAGGAGTCTCGCCTTCATAGTCCATATCTACGTCCGTGACGGTTCCGGTTTTTTTTAGATCATCTGTGATTCGATTGGTTTCCTTAACCAGCTGTTGCCAATTAGGTCCCTGGATTGTGAATTCAATCGGAAATCCACGAGAAGAAGAGAATCCGCGAGCCGAAAGATCTTGCACGACTGGGCGTACCCCAGGAATTGAATTAAGCCGCTTCCTTGTTAATGCCATGAATTCGCCTTGGGATATTTCATGCTTAAGGGTGGGATCTTCTCCACGTTTCCCTTTGGGCTTCATATTAGTAAAAATTAAGCCAGTGTTCACCTGCCCGCCAGTGAGACCCCCTATGATGGCAAAGGTTCCAGAGATTTCAGGTCGCGAATTAAGCCAATCTTCAATGATGCGGAAGGTCTTACTTGTGGTTTCGAGGGAGGAGCCACGGGGTGTTTTAATTCTAACTAGAAACTGACTCTGGTCTTCAGCTGGAAGGAATTCTTTGCGGATAGTGGAAGCCGTGAGAAGGCTAAGTCCAAAGATACTCAGTGCTACAATAATAATGCTGCCTTTGTGACGAAGGCTCAACCTGAGAATTTTGGTGTAAA
>JBDSKY010000250.1:0-3543 GCA_039916675.1 Bdellovibrionia bacterium | reverse complement strand
CGAGCCTTAATGGTCCCTGGCAGTTTGCTTATGACGATGGGGGCCTTTTTGTTGAGCCAAAGGAAATTGAAAATTGGACGCACACGATTGAAGTCCCCTTCGCTCCCGAATCAAAACAAAGTGGAATCGGCGATACTGGATTTCACCGTTCTTGCTGGTATGAACGGGAATTTCAATTGGAATCTTATCAAGGTCGAGTCTTGCTTCACTTTGGTGCAGTAGATTATTATTGCAGAGTGTGGGTGAATGATTGTTTTATTGGTGACCATCGGGGAGGGCACACCCCGTTCACTTTTGATATTACCGAAGAACTCATACCTGAGGCCTCCTCTCAAAAGTTGGCAGTTTGCGTTCTGGATGACCCACATGATCTCGCTAAGCCTCGGGGAAAGCAAGATTGGCAACGTGAGCCCCATAGTATTTGGTACCCGCGCACTACCGGGATTTGGCAAACAGTTTGGATTGAGTATGTTTCTAAAATTCATATTAATCGTCTTCGTTGGATTCCCCAAATCGAACGATGGGAGATTGGATTTGAAGTAGTAGTCTCTGATATTCCTGCTGAAAGCGGTGCACACGATGAATTGCGGCTGACAGTCAAACTTTCCTGTGGAAGTCAAATATTAGTAGATGACACGTATGAGGTTATTTACGGTGAAGTGACTCGTCGAATTGCACTTTCTGATCCCGGCATTGACGACTTTAGAAATGAGCTTCTGTGGTGTCCTGAAAGACCCACTCTGATTGATGCTGAGCTTTGTCTTTGGCAGGGATCTACCTTGATCGATCATGTGAACTCTTATACGGCATTGAGAGGGGTGGGGGTCCAAAGGGATCGTTTTATGTTGAACGGAAGGCCGTATTATATGAGGTTAGTTTTGGATCAAGGTTATTGGACTGATACTTTGATGACAGCGCCCTCGGAGGAAGCTCTAAGGCGGGATGTAGAACTCACCAAACAAATGGGATTCAACGGCGTTAGAAAACATCAAAAGATTGAAGATCCTCTTTATCTGTATTGGGCAGATACATTAGGATTACTTGTTTGGGCGGAAATGCCCAGCTCCTATCGATTTACCCACGATTCTGTCGAGAGAATGATCACCGAATGGACTGAGGTAATTAATCGAGACTACAGCCATCCGTGTATTGTGGTCTGGGTCCCTTTCAATGAGTCTTGGGGCGTACCTGATTTGGCAGAGAAGCCCGCTCATCAAAACTGTGTCCAGGCTCTCTACCACTTAACTCGAACTTTAGACCAAAGTAGACCCGTGATTGGAAATGATGGATGGGAAAGCACTGCAACTGACATTATCGGAATTCATGATTATGATAATGATCCTGCCAGGATTCTCGACCGGTATGGTCCTAATTCTGAAGTTGCAGATATTCTTGTTCGTCGCAGGCCCGCAGGTCGAATGCTCACGGTGGAAGGGCACCCCCATCGCGGGCAACCTTTTATGTTAACAGAATTTGGGGGGATCGCTTTTGCTTCTACGATTGCACGGCATGTTCCTGGTGCTTGGGGATATGATGTAAGCCCATCAGAGTTAGAATTTCAGAATAAGTATGTTGAATTACTTTCGGCCGTAAATCGAATCGAGCTTTTTAGCGGATTTTGTTACACACAACTTACCGATACATTCCAAGAGGCTAATGGATTACTCTATGCTGATCGGACGCCAAAAATTTTAATTGAAAATATAGCCACTGCTACTCGCGGCAGCAGTTACATTAGGGAAGGACTTGCTGCAACGACGGTGAGAATTGAACCCCCTTTGGAGGGAAGCGCTTGATACTGGACATCAAGTAGAGCGGGGCTATTTACTTCATGAATTACCCATCTTTTAGTTACACAAGAGATAAGCGCGTGTGATTGTGCACCTGAATTGCGGCACTTCCGGCATTTAATATGTTGAGTTATTTTAACAAATGAATAAAAATACAAGCAACACCATTATAAATCCCAGATTGGACTTTGTGTATGTTTAAATTGAGGTTTAGAATTCAGCCCAGCCGTAGCGCAGGCTTTTCTTTGCTGGAAACAATCATTGTAATGGGCATTTGACTCCTCAATAGCTCACATTGATGTCACAAAATATGGTTGTTATGTGGGGATAAATTGTAAGCTCTGCGGACAGCCCGCGAGTGTTACTGCACTTCAGATTGCGGATTCTTTTACGGCCGGACTTGCCGGGCAAGCTAATAATTTAGTAGGGCTGGGAAATACTTTAGCTAACAGTAGCATGTCCTATACTTTATATAATGGTGGTATTGATATGTATTACATTCCAACTCAAGATGCGTGTCCCTCCCCAAATGTAAGTTACGTGTTTAACCGCTGTGATTTAAATTGTTATTCGGAAGGGGCGTCAAGTTGCCATATGACACCTGCATATCGGGTTCATCCTGTGAGGTTCAATGTTAAAACCTATTGTTATTAGTTCAAGGTATTTTTCAAGAGTTTTAAATAACAGAGGGTTTTCCCTGGTAGAGTTTTCCGTGGCCCTAGGTATTGGTAGCATGACGGTTTTTTCGCTTTCCCAGATGATGGAAACTACCTTAAAAACCACCGCCAAAGCCAATAGTGGCTCTGATGTCTTCGCAATTGGAACTTTCCTTGACTCAAGTTTTTTGACTAAGTCGGGTTGTGGTGTCTCTCTTGGAATCATAGATCCTAAAACAAAGTTGGACCCGAGTATCAGCGTGGTGGAGGAACCTGGCGAGCCCGCCCCGATCACATTCTCCATTTCTCCCCCCAATGACCTGACTGCTTCCTCTGCAATTCCATCCCTTAATTATGATGGGGCAATCAGTCTCAGGAATGCCTTAGGAGGTATTGTTATCGCGCCGGGAGGAAAATACGGTAACTTTACTATTGTGGATTCCAAATTCTCGATCCTGCCTTCTCCGGTTCCAGTTCTTTTACCTGGTGCTGGGATGTGGGCAGTCAAGGGTCAGATATCTATCACGGGTAGTTACCCAGATCCTTCCGCCCCGACTAGGAGTACGACTAATGTCCTGACCAAGCAATTGGCTGTGAAAGTTGTAGCTATTCCAAATGGAAGTAAGGACAAGGCCACCACAAGTTTTACCATTAAAGTAGTTGGCTGTAGCTCCAGCGAAGGGTTAGGAGAAGGTGCACCCATAATGCCTCCCACTTCTGTATGTTCATTCAGTGGGATGACGTCTGCTGTTCCTGATGGCGCTGGAGAGGTGACCTGCAAAACAGTGGCGTGTCCATTTGGCTCCTATATTTCGAGCTATGATACAGACGGGGAAGTCGTTTGCTCTTCGGAAGCCGACTGCCAGCAATTGGGAGGTAGCTTGGTCATGCTAGCAGATGCAAAAGGAGATTTTGCTCCGAAGTGTAAAATTTTGAGCTGTCCGGCCGGTAAGCTGGCCATTGGAACTGACTCCGATGGATACATAGCGTCGTGTGATCTGAATTCAAATTATTTTATTAAATGCACGGCAAATAATGACTGGACCTGTAAGGCAAGTCCCACAACTGGGAATCTTATTACTCAACAAACATACAAG
>JBDSKY010000249.1:0-3309 GCA_039916675.1 Bdellovibrionia bacterium | reverse complement strand
ACTCTCCACATTAATACAACAAGCACTTTACCTAATTATCTCCGGACTGCTTCTGAGCGTGGAGTTGGTTGAGGAAGTGCGTCTGGTCAATTCTCCCTTTATTCTGAACAGAGTTTGGAGGTACCGGGAACCTTTTTTACATTTCCTATTGGGTACGTTATTGAATAGCTATACTATTTTTTACTTTAAAAGTGCATCAGCATTTACGTCATTTGGGTTTATCGCAATATTAATTGCCCTGCTGACCCTGAATGAATTTAAGAGATTCGGAAAGTCGCAGACTCAAGTTCATGCTGCCTTTTTTAGTCTCTGCTTAGTATCTTACTTTGCGACCTTAGCTCCAATATTGATGGGATCTATCGGAACTCTTCCATTTCTAACTGCAGTTATGGCGTCCATTCTAATATTTGCCGGCTACTACCAGTTCCTCAACTCAAGAATTGAGTTACCTTCAGTGCTCTTGCGGACCCATCTCCTCTTTCCTTTTGTTGTGATTCACAGTTTTTTTGTAATTCTTTACTTCACTCATTTGATTCCCCCAGTGCCTCTCTCAGTTTCTTATATGGGTATCTTTCACAACGTGGAGAAAAAGGACGGAGAGTATCAGCTCACCTACACCCGGCCAAGGTGGAAATTTTGGCAACACGGTGACCAGACTTTTGAGGCTCGCTCTGGAGATAGTATTTTTTGTTTCGTTCGGGTTTTTTCACCGGCTCGATTTCATGGTCAGCTGCAGGTACGTTGGCTATTTTGGAGTGAAAAGCGAGGATGGCTGCCTTCAGATGCCATTCCAATGCCTATCGTGGGTGGAAGAGAGGAGGGGTATCGTGGCGTGACGAAAAAAATGAACTATCAGCCTGGAGAATGGCGGGTCCAGATCGAGACAATGGATAATCGAGAGGTTGGACGGATTCACTTTACGGTGGTACCGGATGAGACTCTACTCGAACGGGAACTTCAAACGGAAGTTCATTAAATTCTCAAATTCAACCAAGGATTGGCATTAGAGACACACGACTCATGTATCCGAACAGGTGAATTCTCCCGACTTTATTCTTCTGCTTGCTCGTCCTCTTGCTCGATTGCTGGTTTGTGACATGACATAAAGGAAGAGTTAAATGCCATTTTTTGATCTGGAGAAAGCAAATTAAGAGCGTTGATTGCGGCGTCTCGGTAGGCATCGTGAACAGGTTGTATGTCATTGTGAAGTGCCATTTCCGCACTTTCGACTGCTTCACTTGAGATCTGAGCTGCAGCCCAAGCCTCCGTTACAGCCTGCTTATCTTTAATAATGGCATCTTTTCTTTCTGCCAATACTGCTTGTGCAGTTTGAAGAAAGGCTTTGGCCTTGGCGGTCTGGTCCGCATCAGTTGAAGCTGCTTTCCATCCTTTTTTAAGACAGCGGTCAATTTTTTGAAATACAGACTGCATAATTGAGTTATTTGAAAATGATGGCATATCGGATTCAGCGGCAAATGAGTTTAACGAAAGTAACAGACTGGCAGCTATTAATGTAGGTTTAATCATGTGAGACTCCCTAGTGGTTGCAAGTAATAAGACGTTATGCATTAAAAATAATGCAACTTTTTGTCCAATACACTTCCAAGATATTAGTCAGTATCAGTAGTCGCTGTGGAATAGTTAAACATCCACCGCGCCGGTTCGATAATCCTCAGCTCTGCCTATGGGACAACAAGTGCTCTTGCCCTTCGCCAACTTAATCTTAAAATAATTTAAGTCTCTTGTTTTATAAGTTGAGGCATACTTATAGGGATGAAAAATCAATTTATTCTACTTACGGCTATTGTGTCGTCGTTTGGAACAAGTACTGTGGTGTTGGGGGACGAATGTTCCTCGGTTGACCTTCGTGCCCCTGGCCATGCCATGGAAAATGTCGCAATCACAAATCAAGAAGACCTAGGTGTTTGTTGGGCTCATTCTGCAACTTCCGCAATGGAAGCAAAATTAAAGTCTCAAAGCAAAGTATCAAAGCAGTTTCAGGTTTCACAATTAGATGCCTATCTCAACTATGGAGGGCGACAAGTCACGGCCCCCTCTTCTCCCATCAAAGACCAGGTAGAACAGAACGGGGATTTTTGCCTCATGGTTGAACAACTTAAGGCTGAAGGAGTCTGTAGCCAAGAACAGGTAGACAAAAAATTTAATATATTTAGACAATACGACATTACCAACTCGAAATTAATGAAAGGCATTGATGAACTGGGCCGAAATCTTGAAGCGTGGAAAGCAGAAAAATCCTCCCACTGGAATAGTATTATTCAGAATAAATTAAATTTACAGACGGAGCTCCAAGGTTACTTTGAAGATCGAATCTTTCACCACCTTGAACAATTAGAAAATAAAGACCCCGGTTTAGCAGGGCTAGGAGTGGAGTTTCATCTAGCAGCTTCTAACTTAAAGAAGTATAAAAATTCTCTAGGTCAGAATTCAAAAATCAGAACTTCAAGTCAAAATCAACTTAACGCCGTAATTGCACAAATTAAAAATCATCCTCTAGGAGCCCAGTATCTGTATTGGAATGAAATGGCCCTCGAAAATGAAGAAGCCACAGAAGCACAAAAGTTTGACCGTTTGAGTCACCTTATATACAAGGATCTCTTAAAAGGGGACTTTGAACATCCCAAAGTAAAAGATACTTGTAAGAGAATTAGCAATTACTTTCCTGCTATTGAAGAACTCTCTCTGGATGCCCTTGCGATCACAAGTCAAATTTATCCGATTGAAATGTTAAAAACACTGTCAAAAGGACTATGTAAAACTAGATATCGTATTGATGATGCGCCGAATGCAAAATGCATAGAAATAGAAGATAAAAATAGAATAATGGATTTACTAAACAAAAATTTCCTCCTAGGTAAGGACGCATCTCCGGTAGGGCTTACGTTTGATGTCCGAAATCTTTTAGAAAGACCTCTTAGAACAGGCGAAGTAGATACCCACCACTCTTCACTCATTATTGGACGTAAAAAAATTAAAAATTCCTGCTACTACCTGATTCGCAACTCCTGGGGCGAAAGCTGCGATGGAATTAAGAGTTCAAAAGTAATTTGTGAAAACGGTGAGCTCCTCATTTCGGAAGACGATTTAATGAAACATATTATCAGTTTGCAATTTCCTTTTGGAACTAAGGATTGAAGCTACAGCTCAGGAGTGTATTGCATTTCGAGCAAATCATGATCACTGCGGTTTACATTTTGAGGCAGATCTTCCAGCTTTCCATAGTTCCAATGCCAATCGCGGCGGCACTTATAGCAGACCATATGATTGCAGCCCCCTGTTCTTTCACTT
>JBDSKY010000248.1:0-3677 GCA_039916675.1 Bdellovibrionia bacterium | reverse complement strand
GGCAATCCCGACGATTCCCGGCTGTTCGCAGCTCGAATGATAGAAAAAAACCTGGTCCCCAACGCGCATCTGATCGCGCATGAAATTGCGTGCCTGATAGTTGCGCACGCCATACCACGCAATAGTTTGTCGTGGCATCGCCGCGAGATCGTCGATGCTTACATCGGAGGGCTCTGATTTCATTAGCCAGTAACGCATGATTATTCTTTTGTAGTCCCAGTAAATACGACATCAATTGATTTAATGTAAGAAAAAACGCAAATTGAGCTTGATCGTTCCTCCAGCGCTGAAGGTACTGGCTCGATGAATAGACTTAGTTTCAAACAGTTAAGGGGTCCTCTGGACTTAGACCCCCATGTTGAAAATAGTATTCTGACCCGATCTGACTCGATACCGATACACCGGATACTATGCGTACAACCAAGGGCAGGAAATGCGCTAGCATGGATGAAATGTTCAGTCTGTCGCCGGACTGAAAGGCTCCATTAATATAAGATCGCCGATAGTATCTGTATCCGTATAATCCATGCGTCTCATAAAGTCATACACACGGTTTTCTATTTTTTCATATATCTGCATAATCTCTGTGGGGCTCTCTGATGCTTTTTTTTCAATCAACGAAAATAATTCAGCTAAATTAATGTCAAATGCCTCAAACAACCCACGACGTATTTCGTAATGCTTCGGTAATTCGTACCAATCTTTAAGGTTCGAGGCGTTCTCAAAGCGAATAAATAAAACGTAGGGGAAACGCTTTGATTCCTCCGTTTGTAACAATCCCTGTGTTCTGGCATCTCGGGCCTGGACAACTTCACTTTCTCCAAACCAGACGTCCTTAACCACTATGGAGTGACTGCCATCAATTGGTAGCCCCTTCAATGCCCAACGAAGCTCATGCACTCGTTCGCGAATTTTCGTAATTGCATCATCATTATGCAAGGCTTCTTGAGTAAACAGAACTAAATGCAATATCTCACGGTCCCTCTTCTGAAAAAGTCCCTCAAGCGCCGTAACCCAACGATCGCGCTTTCTATGTAAACCAATTTCCCATCGCATGACATTAAGGCTTTCCTCTCTCCCGCCCTCATTCAAGATTTTGAATTGCTTGAAAGATGTCTGCATTGCCTCTGCTCTATGTTCAAGATGGCTAAGATTGTGAACTCTTTTAACTTTAAAAAACGCTCGGTCTAGTTTGGCTTCATAAAAAGTTTGTGGAGCGCCCTCATATTCCAGCACCCCGAAGTCACAATTCAATAAATCTGGATCATTTTCGTCACACCCCCATTTTTTAACTATATTCATATAAGCTGGCCTGCTGCATATAAATACGCCACCACTACTTCCATATTTTTTGCTATGAACGTCTAAAACATTGGCGTGATTATGGGCAGCTTCCGGATTGGTAAATACAAATAAACGCATCGTATTTTCCGGTTGGGTTTCTAAGTATCTTTTCGCTAGTTTTTGGTCACTAGATTTCTGACTTACCCAGAATGTTGAAACGCTATCAATACTAACAGCATAAATTTGATTTGCTTTTTGAAATATGGGCTTAGCGCGCATAAGGAAGTTTGCATCTTTACTTACGATGGCTTCGTAATGAGCCGAGCTAAGAGATTGCAGTTCATTATCAACATTATTAAAAAGCGCGGCCATTAATTTATGTGACCATTTTCCCTCTGGTTTTCTGAACCTCTCGCGTGATATTAAGTAGTCGGCATTAACATGTTGCTTTTGAATTAAATGATGTACTTTACTGCTCGCTTTCAAGAGTTTTTCATCTTTCCTTATATTTTTCACTAATCTTTTCAGCGTAGAGATAAGTTCATCATCCGTTTCATAGTCCAGATACACCTTGCCTTTCAAAAATGTGGGCATCGCCGATATAACTGAGCGATGAACCACGGAATATATTTTTAATCCTTGATGATGAGCTCGGGTGAGTTCTTCACGAACCGCTTTAGATTTTACGGATTTCTTGGTCAAGCAAACAATGACAGCGTCTGATTGATTAAGTAGTTTAATAATTCCTTCATCTAATTCATCCCCGGGAAGGATGAGGCCTTCATCATAAACAGCATTGCAATTTGCACATTCGAGTATGCGAATTAATGTTTCCCGATAAGTCTTGTTTTTCCAACAATAGCTTATAAAAATGTTTAATTCTGAATCGTTATTGCGCATGAATGCAACTCCATAGAGAACGGCTAGCGGCCCCGTTTTAAACCCAGAGCTTTAATCAACTCAGTTTTTGGCATGGAATTTACCGCAATGCTTTTTGACCGCTCTGTTGAATTCTTTCCAGCTTTTACCAACCGTCGCGCCTCCATCGACGACGATTGATTGACCTGTCACAAAACTGGAATCATCGCTCGCCAGCCAAAGTGCCGCTTTTGCGACGTCTATAGGCAATCCGCTGCGTTGTATTGGCTGTGCATTAGCCAGCGCCTTGGCTACACCCAATGTCATTTGCACTTAATCTGAGCCGAAAAGCGCGTCGAATGCAAGCATGCCCGGTTTCAAACGCGAGCGGATACCCCTGCCTAGGTTAGTGGTGTTTTATCATAGCTCGCGTATAGTCATGACATAAAAATGACAGAAGAGTCAGCCCATTATTTTGTGCAATTGCAGGAATACATATCTTGGTTTTTAATCCTGCGTGGGTTCTGTCACGAATTTTTACGTAATGATCCAGTTTCTTTTTTATATAGTCTTCTTTATCTATTAGCCCTCTTTCCCCTAAAGATATTTGGGTTGGGCCGACACGCGGAAGTTGGTCAGGATAATGAAGAGTTCTCCTTATCAGATTTCCCTGTCTATCAATAAAAACTTCCGAGCTATAGTTCGTTACTTGCGTAGCGACATGCTCAAATCTATTATTGATAATTATCTCGATTTCATGCGTTGACGTATCAAAGCCTTTTAGGACGAAAGAACCTTCTTCTGTTCCTTTTTCACACGTTGCTGCATCCCACGTCCCATTTCTAACGGTTGCTTTAATATCTGCAACTTTAATGAAATCGTACTCCGTATAAAGTTTATATTTACCTTTTAAGGCGTTACAAGTCATTTCGGCTGTAACTGACCCAAAAGGTAAGGGGTTATCCCCTCCTCGAACTAGAATAAATTGTAGTACCAAAGGCAAGACTGCAGTAACTAACGATGCAGTTAGAACGCCCAAAACCGAATTGGTCTTTAGTTCGAGATTCCCATACCTAATCGTTTGCGGTCTATTATCTGTCCCAGCAATGGATTTTCCTGGGAAAATGAAGAGCATCGAGCATAATGAGAGCAAGATACCCAGCGCCGTGACGCTATAAATAACATTTATATTCATGCTTTGTAATATTTATTGATTATCCGTAAGGATTAATTAAATTTACTTTGTAGAAATTTATTATGCAATCGACTTTCTTTCAATTTACTGATATCTGTTCAGTTAGGATGTGGCTCTGACCCCTACCTCGTAAGTATTGCAATAAACAGTTATTTATGTGCAAATTTACAGAGTGATTTTAATTTCCCTTCGCACAGGTGTATTAGGTGGCTGCGAGTTATAGTCAAATGTTGTGTACGGTGGCATGATCAGGCGGCGACTCTTTGATGGTTTTCTGTTTCTGTAATGACACCGTTTTTGAACTGAACTCCGGCAATAACTCTAGCGATCAGCTCAGAAC
>JBDSKY010000247.1:0-3013 GCA_039916675.1 Bdellovibrionia bacterium | reverse complement strand
GGCTAAACGAAGCGCAAAACACTTTTTCCCTAGTAAGGCGTTGCCCCCATATCCACTTCCATAGGACCAAATTGAGCGCTCTTCTGGAAAATGAACAATGCATTTTTTCTCCCTATTACAGGGCCAGCTGACATCATTCTCTCCATGACTGAGAGGCATTCCGACTGAGTGCAAGCACGGAATGTACTGGTCTGAACCGAGAACATCCCAGACCTCCCGACCCATTCGCGTCATGATTTTCATACTGGCGGCCACGTAAGGGGAATCTGTTAGCTCAATGCCAATCTTAGAAAGAGCAGAACCAAGAGGGCCCATTGAGAAAGGAATAACATAAAGTGTTCTCCCTTTCATTGCACCGTCGAAGAGACCCATAAGTCTCGTTTTCATCTCAAAAGGATCAACCCAATTATTTGTTGGCCCTGCATCATCCTTGCTGCGACTGCAGATATAAGTACACTCTTCCACTCGGGCGACATCGCCCGGGTCTGACCAGGCCAAATAGCTACCGGGTCTTTTGATGGGGTTGAGATTTTTCAACATCCCTGACTTAACCATCTGAGCGCACAGAGTATCATATTCTTCGTCTGAACCGTCACACCACTGGATTTTATCTGGTTTGCATAAAGAATGGATTTCACTAATCCAAGAGCGAGCGCCAAGATTTTTTACAAAATCAGGAATAATCAAGGTCATGTTCTCTCCTTTTTCAGACTAACACTTACTAAGTAGCAAAGGATGGGCCATGTCAAAAAACTCGCTTAACGCAGGAGGAGATCAGCGGATAATGCCACGTGATCAGAGAGACTATCCCAAGGGGAATGATTCATACAAATAGCTGAAACGGGCGTAAATCCTCGAAAATAAATTCGGTCCAATCTCATCACAGGGAGCCAGCTTGGAAACGTTTTGGCATGTCTTCCATGAAGGCTGAGAAATGCCTCTTGAAAGCCGAGGTCATGAACTAATGACTGGCTAGCATTTTCTCTCCAATCATTAAAATCTCCACAAGCGATAAGTAGATCCCCTTTAGGAACAACGGATTCAATTCTATTCGTCAGTTGTTTTAACTGTTTTTTTCGGTCCGATTCGAACAAACCTAAATGAGTACAAAGTGCATGAAGAGGAACACTAGAACCGGGAAGTTCGATTACCGCATGCAAGAATCCACGGGTTTCAAATCGGTTTTGAGAGATATCTAAGTTTTCCCATGACAAAATAGGAAACTTGCTCAAAATGGCATTGCCATGATGGCCCTGACTATAAACTGCATTTTTTCCATATGTATGATGTGGCCACAAGTCTTCAGCCAAATATTCAAATTGAGGAACATCAGACCAACTAGGAATTCGCTTCTTATGCCCCTCGTGTTGACCCTGAACTTCCTGAAGGAATATTAGATCCGGATGTAAAATTCGAATTTCCCGGCGAATCTTTTCTAGCGTATACTTCGCGATTCCTCCACTGAAACCTTTGTGAATATTATAAGATAGGATTTTTAGTTGAAGGGATTGATCTGCCATTGTAATCCCATTTTAGCACGGTGCATACCAGGGATGAAAACGAATTTGTTAGTGTCATAGTTGGCGCACTGCTTGCTTTAGGTGTATCCGTACTAAGACAGAATCATTCGAACACCTAACTAAGGGGGACACTCATGAAATATACGACATTAGCAACAGTACCTATGATTTTTTGTATGATGGCCATTCTCGGGGGAAACACTCAAGCCGAAAATACTTACAGAGGGAGCCTCGTTGAGATCCCTATAGATGGCTTTATTTCTCCATCTCAGGGATTTGAGGATAAAAACATCGTCGAAGGCGTAGTCTATGGTTATCTCCCTAATTCCTGTTACACATTAAATAAGTCGGAAATAACTTTCAGTCCAGACAATCCCAAAAAGATGATTTTCAAACAATTCGCTTTCAAAAAAGCAGACGGCGTATGTGCTGAAAACAATAGTGACGGAGAGGGTTTGGCAGAACATTTAAAAATGAGAATTCCCTTCTCATCTGAAGTATTTATCGGCCTATTACCTATAGGAAGTTATAAAATAGAGTATCAACGCGACGGTGGGCAAGGACTTCGAACCCTGGAGGTTACGAAAGGGACCACTGCCGGGGATAATTTCCCATACGCAAATGTTCTCAATGCAATGGTAACTGAAGTGGCTTACTCAAATGAAGAAGTAAATGTAAGTCTATCCGGTGTTTTTAATTCCACCTGCACAACTCTAGACCGTGTGGAACAGAAAAAGATGAACGACGTTATTGTCCTTTTCCCTATATTAAAGGCGACCCCGGGCAAAGTCTGTCTTCAAGTGCTAGTGCCTTTCCAAACTAGCGTCAATCTAGGCAAAATATCTTTAGGGACACATTTAATTCATATAAGAAGTATGAATGGAAAAGCTGTTAATCGCTTAGTGCAAGTAATCCAATAACTTTAAGAATTTTATGTAATGGCTCCTCTCTAGTTATCCATTTTGAGGGAGCCATTACATACTTTAAAAAAAGCATGCCTTTGGTGGCGCCGACTATCTCCTAAGGAGAATGAGCTGGTAAAGCCTGCGTTTTGAAATAAGTTTTTGCCAAAGAAATAATTTGATTGTCTGTGGGATGATCGACCGCTTCACAACCAACAATTCGTCTAGCAAAAACAGGATAGTGCTCAGTTAGGTACGTTTGAAAATGTTGCTTGGCAACCCCTGGACCCAGAATAAGAATTTGGGAAGCAGGATTGAGCTTATGAGCAATTTCGTTATAGAATTTTCGTTCTTGCTGAGCCTTATCCATTTGATCGGAAGGATGGGTATGGTGGTCAGTACGGTGCGAGTGAAGCGTTAATAACTCCGCTTTTTCATCCACAAATTGAAACAGCTTCGCTTGACTTCCATCAACCCAAATTACAAAAAGTGACATAAGAACCTCTTTCTTTTTCTGCGATAACTGCAATCATCACGCCATGAATAATCTAGCGTGAATCGTGATTTTGCGCTTGCCTCCGAGACAAATTG
>JBDSKY010000246.1:0-3150 GCA_039916675.1 Bdellovibrionia bacterium | reverse complement strand
CCCTGCGATTCCTTGAGCCAGGGATGCTGCTATCTCTGGACTTAGCGTCGGGCGAGTATCCAGATCAAATTGCGATACTTTATTACGGATAGAAATTTTACCCTTGTTCTTATGTTGGAAAACCATTGAACCTATGACTTCGAGTCCCTTGTAATAATGTTGAAATTTCGTGGTTTCGATTTTAGTTGGACTCTTCAGGACTTGGTATTGTTTCAACGAATTGTTCTTTGGGTCATTAAGTTCCGGTCCGGAATATTCAGCTGCCCAAGAAACGGTTGGGGTCAAAATTAACCCTATCGATAATACGAATCCAAATCGTGAAAAAGTTAATGTCTTCCCCGGCTGATTTACATCTGCCATTTATTCCTCACTTTTTATGAAATTCTAAAAATGTGAACAAGCCCCCTGCCCATTCAGGACTGCAGACTACAGCAACATCTAAGCCAATTAAAATAGATAATAATATCAATACGTTAAAATCAAGGTCGCACTAAAGCGCGTGAAACGAGTAATCTTTACTTGTTTTAACGCAGTGGACCCTGAAAAAATGTTTAAGTATTATACAGTGTCCATTTTTTGATGAGTAAATTCTAAAGGTCTAAATTTGCGGCCTTCTAACTGCCCGTTATCAGTAGCTTAAATTGTTAACAAAATTTAAATAAGTTGGCTTTCGCTTTGCATCATTTTTGATTTAGACGATGTTACATAAATATTTATTTATTCCAGTTATTGTAGGTATTTTGGGATGTTTGAGCCTGTGGTCCCACAGTCTTGACTCTAAAGTTGAGACCCCCCATTTATCTCAGAAGCCTGTAGACTTGAAGCTGCTTCAGCCTCGTCGCATCCTATCGACAGTGAACTCCTCAGCTGAACCTAAAGGGCTTGAATTTGAACCCCAAGACCTCGAGATTGAAGCTTTAGAATCCAATTAAGCTAGTAATGTCGTCTGGTTAGGTCGAAAACTCATTCAGTATTATTCAGAGGAAATTTGACTTTCCGCCTGAACCTCAGGTAACATTTACGATTAGGCTCATTATGTTGTTTTCGTAGGATCTGCGTAAAGCTCACGTAAGTTAAAAGGTCCGCACAAGATTCGCGCAAAAGGGTCGAATGATAAGGATGGAAATTTGGGCGCCTCAATAAATTATTCAGAGAAATTGTCGATAATTGCCTGCTTTTTAATACTTTCCTTCGCAGCGGGCTGCGCTCACGTTCGCAGTTCACCCGAAAATTCTAGAACCGAGAAGAATGCAGGCCCTAAATCTATTAAAGATGTTTTGCTGCAGGACAAAAGTAGGCCCAAATCTGAATGGGTAGCTGCTTCAACAATTTCGCCAACCTCATCAGTGCAGGATGGTGAGATTATCGTTCAAGGCATTAAGCTGAAAAACACTCATTTTGATTTTCCTATTACAATTAATTCGAGAGTTGAGAATTGGATAGATTATTTTTGCGGGCGAGGCAGAGGATATTTTACAAAATACTTGGAACGATCTGAGTTTTTCATCCCCTATATTGCCCCTCTCCTCAAACAAAATAACATGCCTGAAGATCTAGTCTATTTGGCAATGATCGAAAGCGGTTTTAATAATCTAGCCCGATCCCACGCTAAAGCTGTAGGTCCTTGGCAATTTATCTCGGCCACAGGCAAGAGATATGGCTTGATGGTGAATTGGTGGGTAGATGAGCGGCGAGATATTCGTAAGTCTACGTTGGCAGCTGTAGAATATTTAAGAGACTTGTATGCAATCTTTCAGAGCTGGGAGCTTGCTTCAGCAGCCTATAATGCAGGAGAATCAAAAATAGCGCGCGGAGTGAGACGGTTTGGGAGCAAAGATTTTTGGGTGCTTTCAAAGCATCGATTTTTGCGGCCTGAGACTAGAGACTATGTTCCAAAAATCATCGCCGCCGCAATAATTGCAAAAAATCGCGGTCAGTTTGGATTTCCTGAAACGGGTATTAAAGCGGCAGAGGACGAAGCAGTTGCGCCAGATGGTGAACTTGTGAAAGTCATTAAAACCGACAAACCAGTACCCGACAGTAAATACGAAGAAGAGAAAGAAGCTGACAAGAAGTTACTATCTGGAATTGCTGAGTTAAACGATGAAGAAGTGGCTTTATCTCAGGCAGTAGATGGCGACGGAGTAGCCGAAAAAGAGGGTATTAAGAGTGCTCTGCAACTCGCAGCACCTTCGGCGCCTCAATTAGCTAGTGATTCATCCTTGCCTTTGGCGAGGTCAGTCCCGACTCCCCATGTAACAAAAAAAGGGGAAGTGGGAGGTGAAGAGCTCACCGAATATGAAATTCAAAGTCCAGCCGATCTCTTGAAAATAGCTCGTGCCGGGGGCCTTTCCTATCAAACGGTCAAAAATTTGAACCCTGAAATTTTGAGGTGGTGTACACCTCCAACCCTAGGAACTTATAGGGTCAAACTGCCAGCATCAGTAAAAGATAAGTTTCTTGCGACTTATAATCATATCGCTTATCCGAGAAAAGTTCATTTTATGACTTATAAGGTCCATAGGGGCGAGACTCTTTCCCGAATTGCTAGTCATTTTGGGATTCGGGTGGATCCGATATCAGACCTAAATGGAGTGTCCCCTAAGGTAGCTTTGCGGGCAGGTCTTCAAGTTTTGTTACCAATGCCAAACGACAGGTCCAGGAATCTTGCTTCTCTGGAAGTGCGTGATCCTCCAGAAAGAAGAAGATCACGTCGCTCACGACGCCATTCGCATAAGTACTACAAAATTAATTACAAACATCGTGAGTCAGCGCGGAATGTACCTGCTTCTGCTAGCCCATCTTAATTCCAGCACTGGACAGCGTCATTTGAAATGTGCGAAGAAGTGGCATGGCGCTTATAGTTCAAAAATTCGGCGGAACCTCAGTCGCCAATCCTGAAAGGGTCTGTGCTGTCGCAGATCGAATTGCTCGCTCTCATTCAGAAGGACATCGGGTAGTAGTGGTTGTCTCGGCGATGGGTGACACGACAGATGAACTCATCGATTTAGCCAGGCGAATATCTAAAGACCCCCCTCATCGTGAAATGGACATGCTTTTGACCACCGGGGAACGGATTTCAATGGCTCTACTCAGTATGGCCTTATCCGATCGGAAAATACCGGCCCTATCCTTGACGGGTTCCCAAAC
>JBDSKY010000245.1:0-5659 GCA_039916675.1 Bdellovibrionia bacterium | reverse complement strand
CTAAATTCAAGACGAGTCGAATGCCCCGCTTGAACGGCAACTTCAGCCAAGTACATACTCAGATCGCAGGTTTTTAGTCTACCTTCAATTTCGGATTTAACGACCAAAAATTTTCTTGCTTCAGATTCAATATTTGAAAGAACCACTTCAGCTTTAGAAATCTGTGCCCGCACACCATCATCCAAATTGGTGATAGCTAAGTCGCGTTCCATCTTTTTTTCGAAATAAGCAATTAATTTTGTATGTTTCAACAAAAAGTTTACCACCCTTTTCGACTCTTCAGATCCATCAGCAGAAACGTTACCTTCAGCAATAAGAACAAGCCAATCTTTGAACGTCTCGACGGACTGTATGACTTCTTCCACGCGCGAGGAAACGCCTTTTTTAACCTTATTAGAATGAGACGGACCTGGGATTTGTCCCTCAAAATACCATTTATTCCAAAAATCATATATAAAAGGATTTGGAATATTAAATTCGTTTAATACAGTGGGATTACCTAAAGAATCAAACAAACTTGGATTATGAAAAGCCTTGATATTCATCCGACCACATTTGAAAGAATCCAAAAGTTTAAGAAGCATTTCGTAGCCACTATTCCAAGATTCGATCATCGGTGGAGGTGGTGGAGGCGGAGGACAATTCAAAGAGATTGCCTGGCGAACTGTGGTCGAGTCTGAAGTTGAATCGACAACAGGCTGTTCGTTCGAACCGGAGATTGAACCTGTTGAATCTTCACTTGAATCTGAAACTGGTGCTGAATTTGATTTTACACTTGAGCTTGAACTTGAACCTGACTCGGTACTCGGACCCGAATTTGAATCCATCCCAACACCTGAGTCCCAGCTATCCTTGCCCTTACACTTACTTGGGTAAGTCTTGGGGAGAGCGACTTCCTGAACAGGGAGCAATTCCTTGTTCGGCAAACTAGACGATAATTCAATTTCACAAGAGCTTTCGGCGCTATCTAGCCTCGGTTCTGCAGTCATACCCCCAACAATAAGGCCATCTACCAATTCGGCCAGGAGGTCTGCAATGCCTTTAGTAGCAGTCTGTATCTGAGCATTAATTTTTGGTGTATACTTGCCACGGCTTTCCATCACAAGTATTTTATACAGCTCTCCCTGAACTTCGGTTAGCGCTCGATGAATTTCAAGTGACTCGAACTCCAAGCACTCTTTGTCCACACTTGCCAGCAATACCTTAAGAAACTTATAACGAATTCTGATTTCCTGAGCCGTTAGTCTTGAGCCGCCGGATAATCTAGAATGTGCCACTTCATCCCCAAGAATTGCAAATTCTGCTGTTGCCGCTAATGCTACTAATCTTGCATATTCTTTATAGGTTACAGTTATACTTCCCCACGAAGAATTGCAGTGGGCCGTATTAGCTATTGAAAAGAAGGCAATTGCAATGAACATCAATCTCATATTTATTAAATATTTTTTTATCGGATATTCCATAATTCACTATTTCTCTATTTCTCAAACATTCTATCCCGTACTGACTTTGGCTCACTGCTTATACACAAATTATAAATATAATGCAATTACTTTTATTACATTCATGTAAAAACTAAATAAAAAACACCAAACCTGTTGATATTACTTAGGAATTATCATCCAGACATCTTCTCTTCTTTACTCTGCCTTTTCGTGCCCATAAGGTAAGGTAAGAGTGACCGAAATAGAGTCTTTAGTCTGTCTTTATCAGGATTCGAGAAAGGCGATTCGCTTTTGAAAGATGGGAGTTTAGCATTGAATGGTAAGCTAAATCGATTTACAGCTAGGAGGGAATAAAAACGAATCTTCCTTGATCCGCTTTTACAAATGAACTTCAAGAGAAGCTAAAGGAAACAGACAGAAATTAGAGCCAGATCTTTATCGCAGCTAAGGCTTGTGCATTGCTGGCTACGTTTTGCGCGGTGGAGAACAAGTAATGAAATTCTCCGCCTAACGTAATTGTTTTATCTAACTTCATATCAATACCGCCGTGAGGGCCGTAAACCATTGAAGTATTTGAGCTACCATCATGGAGAGATGCAATTTTTCCATCCCATGAGCTAGTTGTAGGACCCGCTTCGACACCAACGTGAATTCCTCCTATAAAGAAATTTCCTTGGCCGAGCAACATTGTAGTACTTGTGGAAGTGCCGACAGGCAATCCTAGAAAAGCCCCTGAACTTGTCAAATCATAACGGCTTCCAAAAAATCCAATGCCAAAACGGGGTGATATTTTTATTCCTGCAGTCAAACCATAAGTAGGATTTGTAGCGGTATCGGAAATAGTTCCATTAGAATTGGCATTTCTATTCCCTCCAATTAGGGCTCCAACATAGGCGTTCTGATCTCCTTGATCGCTTTCCTCTCGGTGTTCACTTTGCCCACCCGCAAAAGCCACTGAACCGATGCCCAAAAGTGTAATCAAGGGAAGTAATTTCAAAAATTTTGTCTGCTTATTTATCTTCATATACAAGTGGATGTAACACAGCGACGCCCAATACAAGGAACTAAAAGCAACCCGAGCTTAGTTTTATTGTTTTCCAATGAGCGTGGCCTCAAGTTCTGTCTACTTGAGGCTGCAGGGCATTCTGGAGAACCAGTGGAGGAATGAGAGGAATAGACTTTTCCATCTAGCCAATGGACTCCTTCACTTTATTTATCAAATCTACCATTCTTGGTGGCTTCGTAATGCTGCCAGCTGCTCTCTTTAATACTTCTCCTTTAGGATGTGTGACTTGATTCTCATATGCCGAGACAATTATAAACGGAATATCAGAATAATCAGGCACTGCTTGGATGGCCTCGACAAATGTCCATCCGTCCATCACCGGCATCATCAAATCAAGTAGAATTAAATCGGGCAACGGCGAGTTCTTGAGCAAGTCTAGTGCTTCTTGACCATTGCAAGCAGCAAAAACATCATAACCTTTCCTTTCAAGCGCAAGCTTAAATATCATACGAATTGCTTGGTCATCCTCAACTATCAGGATCAATTTTTTTGACATTTTATCAAGTATCATGTTTGGACGAAATTTTAGCAACACCTGCTATTTTTGAAGCTGAAAATAAAGCGTATCAGTTCTCAGGGGCAAGACCATCGATGGAAAATTTCCCTTTTCTAAAATCATAATTATTATTAATTTTAGAATTTTTTGTCTGGAATTAGCCGCTAGTTTAAACAGGGGATTTTTCATGCGATGAGCCATAAACTTTCTATCGAAGGAGGCAAATTTAAGATTTTTTCAAGAAAATGGACTTTAACGCCAGGAATCTGACGCACTGATGCGGATTATAAATCTCTCCAACAAAAATGCTTTGTCGGCCTTTTACTCCGAATAAAAATAAAAGAACTACCGGACTAGTAAAGTATACGTCTTAAGAGAGTCAATTGCTTGGCAGCAGAAAGAAATTCAGGGCTTAAAACGATTATAAGGCTCCTAACAAGAGAGGGGCATTCGTCCAGCCAATTAGACATTGCAGCGCATCAATAGGTTTTCGGATAACCCTAGATTTTTAGCTATTAACACTATGCACTAATTAAAAAGGCACCGGCAAGCAAACCTACGAAATTGCCGCAGAACCTTACGTTTTTTAACGCTATTTCCGATAAATATGTATGAGATGGAAGGTTCTTCTCCTTATTCCTATTCTCAATCTTTTATCATTCTCCAACTCCATGGCGGGTCAAATCCGGTGGAGCATTGGAGGGAATTTTATTTTCTCTTCTATAAAACTCACCGATTTTAGCGACACGACGACGACCCTTTCTTCGCTACAAAGTTTTAATGGAACATCTGCTGTTGATCTTAAATTAGGATTTGGAAATTCACCCAACTATCTTGTCTTCGGTGCCTATGGAATCTATCAACTCACGACGTATGATGTGAGCCTCTTTCCAAATATTTCTAGTTCTGCTTTTGCGTCACTAGGTTATGGAGGGGAGCTAGGAATAAAGCTCGGACCAATTAAATTATTTGGGTTTGCTCAGGTCCAAGAGCTCTACATCCTCACCCAAACTGATGATTTCAATTTAACAAAAACTGAAGTTACCGAATTTGGAGGAAGAATGGATTTAAATCTCATACATAGGTTTAACTTAGATATTCTTTTAAAGGGAAAATATGCTGTAATACCCGCAAAAAACGATGTTATTTCCGGTTCAGAGTTAGGCGGAGGTTTGTATCTGGAAGTGGGACCTTCGAACAGGTGGGTTTTTGGAGAATCGATAGTGCGACGAACTTATTCGACTGCCGGCGGAACTATCACTACTCAAGACCTGCAGTTCAGTATCAATTTTGTTTTGTATCTAAGTGGGTCAAGGGGCTCCAAGAAAGGATTTTAAATTGAAAGTTTTTTTTGATTGCTTATTTTTAACTGGTATCAATTCGGATTTTCAGGATAATAATGAAAGTAAGTTACGAATAATTATCAGAACACATTACCAATGCCTACGAAGGCGCAATAAATTAAAACAAGGGGATCTATGAAAAATTTATGTGGATGGAAGAAAATTCTAAAAAGTATGATGCTATTAACCTTAGTTTGTCTAATGCCCGCTCAAGAAGCGCGAGCGGATCGTTTATCTGAAGGGAGCAAGGCTATAGGATTTATGTTAGGAAATCCTATGGGTTTGACTGGCAAGCTATGGCGAGAAGACAACCGCGCCATAGATATGGGCATATCCCTATCTTCCGATAATTTCTTCTTAGTCTATGCCGATTACCTTTTTCACTTTCCAGGATTGTTTGGAGATTCTTCAGGTTTTGTCGAGCAGCTAAAGCCTTATATCGGTGTCGGTGCTGAGCTCAGCTTTGCCAGAGATGGAAGTCGTATCGGCTCTAGAGCTGGTAGCTCGTCTACCGGGATTGGCCTTAGAGTTCCATTGGGCGTTGAATGGGTTGTGCCAGACGCGCCTTTTGGAATTTTTGTTGAAATAGCGCCTGTACTTGTATTTGCTCCATCGGGTTATACTTTAGTTGAGGGCAGCGTGGGGGCCCGTTGGTACTTCTAATAGCTTCTATTAGCGTTTAGGGAGAACTGGAAGATGAGTTATCCGGTTGGGGTTTGAACGTGACGATACCTAGGCAAATTCAAAATCGTTACTCGTGAAAACCTTAATTTGGAAACCGTCTTTCAGGTTTTCCATTTGAACTCTGTTCTGAACAGCCTGAGGCAAGGATCCTTGGTTGAATCAAAAATACGCAAGATTCTACTTTTTATAGGCTTTTTCCTAAAGGTGCGGTGAATAGCAACCCAATCTCCGAAGGTAGTGCGGAGGAACGGGAGGGCATAGAGCTGGCACTGGAAATCCTGGAAAAAGTGCGTTTCCCGCTGACTGGTCTGACGAGAAAATATTAAATCGAATCTCAGATGCTGCAACTGATCCAAAGCTCTTTTGCTTCGGAATTCAGCAAGATCCCTATCCATAGCTTCTTTTAAAAAAAATTAATCAGGGTTTGAAATTGAACCCGCGTGTTTTCTGATGTAATTAGTAGCCATTCAACAATGTCTAAGTCCAATCGAATAGTCTTAGATACTTTGGTATGAGCTGGGTCAATAAGTGGCCCTCGGTGAGCCACTTTCATTTTCTAGAGATCATATTCCTTATTTATTTATAAAAATATTCGGTAATTAGACCTGAATACCTTTGCTAGCCG
>JBDSKY010000244.1:0-3670 GCA_039916675.1 Bdellovibrionia bacterium | reverse complement strand
CTCCTCGAACGAAAGCTAACCAAAGAACTTGAAAAAATTCATATCACCGATGAGGCCGCAAAAGCTTTTTACAATAAATACCCCGAAATCAGAACTAGCCACATTTTTGTTGCCTTGAGCCCCGATGCACCGGCCAACGAGCAAAAACAAGCCTACGATAAAATTAAAAAGATTTACGATGAACAGCATATTGCGGACGGCAAGGTGGTGTTCTCAGACATAGCTCAAAAATTTTCAGAAGGACCTTCGGCACCGAAGGGTGGCGACATTGATTATCAGATCAAGAACCTCCCTGATCCCATTTATTACGAAACAGCTCTTAAGCTGAAGACCCCAGGAAAGATCAGTGGCATTGTTCGTTCCCACTTTGGTTACCATATTATTAAGCTGACCGCAGTTAAAGCATGGGAAGATGTAGATCCGAAGCAAGTCAAATTATTAGCTTTCGAAGAAGAGCGCGCTAAAGCCTTCGAGAAATACATGGCCAACCTGCGGTCCAAAGGTAAAGTTACAGCACGTTATGAGCTGATTAAGTAAGAACCAGTCGGTAGCGCTGCCCATTTGAGCACAACGAAGTACTTACGGATAAAATATTTACATTGAGCCAAAACTTGGGATGTGCGAAACATGGTAAATGCTACGTTTCAAGCCTAATACATCAAACCGCTTCTATATTTCGCTAGCTTTACTAGTACTGTTTGCATCTGCTGAAAGTCATGCCGCAGCTGTCATACTGGACCGGCTTGAAGCTTCTGTAAACTCTTCCATTATATTAACTTCGGACGTAAATAAATTTAAGCAAATAAGCCGGCTCCGCGCTCAACTGGATCCTCTATTTTCTGGCACCTCTCTAGCAACAAAAGGTTCCGCAGCGACTAAATCTGAAATCATTAACTTTCTGATCGACGATCGACTCATTGCTCTGCAGTATCCAATTTCAGACAGTGAAGCGGAACAGGAAATAAATTCAATTCAAACCAATAATCACCTCGATCGAGCCGGACTAAAATCCGCCCTCTCAGAACAAAATTATAAATTCGAAGACTATTTTGAACTTATTCGAACAAGTGCAAGTAAACGAATGCTCATTGATCGGGATATCAGGCCCAAAGTTACGGTCTCTGAAGACGATATCAAAAACCATTTTTATGGCCACTACGCAGGCAAAGCCCCCGGCAATCGGGCTTACCATCTTCAAATTATTTCAATTTCTGTTAAAAACTATAAAAGCTTAAAAGCCGCCAATGACATTGCAAATCAATCCCTGAAAGAAATTAAAGCAGGTGAATCTTTCGAGGAAGTTGCTAAGAGAATCAGCGATGACCCGTCTGCGGCCTCAGGTGGAGATTTAGGGACATTGCCTGAAGATCAGATTTCTTCTGCTTTTGATCAGGTCAAAAAATTACAAATTGGAGAAGTGAGCTCCGTTTTAGGTGGAACCGCAGCCGGGCGTTTTTTAATTCTTAAACTCGTTGATGTAAAATCTAACGAGGGCGAAAATTTAGAAAAAATGAAGGACCAGATCCGTAATCAACTCACCACATCCGAATTTGCTCATCAAATTTCGCTCTGGCTTGAAAGGCAGCGCCAAACAGCCTTTATTCATCGCAGTGGAGAGTCTCCCCTGAAAGAACTGATTTCTTTGCCTTAAATTCATGCCAAAAGCCATACTCACACTTACACCCGGAGATCCAGATGGAATTGGACCAGAGATTGTTTGGAAAGCCATCCGTAGCAACCCCGGTTTTTCCCTTCTATGTGTAGGCGCAAAGTTACCGTTTACCCGCCTAGGGGCCAAGGTAATCGAATGTTCAATGGATGATCTCGCTCTCGGAAAATTGGAACCTCCCAAGAATGAGACCAGCCCTTTTGTTTGGTTGCTTCCGGCCCCCGAAAAAGCTCCAGACGGCAAGCTCCTAGCAGGCTATCAATCAGGCTGGGCAATTCAAGAGGCTACTCAGCTTGTCTTAAGCGGCAAGGCGTCAGCCTTAGTAACGGGCCCAATCAGCAAAGAACGGCTTCAAAAGGGGGGGTTTTCGTATCCCGGCCACACTGAGTTTTTAGCGGACCTCTGCCAGCGCCAAAACGTGACCATGATGCTAGCCAATCAGTTTTTGCGTGTCTCTCTAGTCACTGTTCACATCGGCATTAAAGACGTTTCAACTGCTCTGACTCGACAAGAATTACGGCGCGCGATACTACAAACAGCCGAAGGCCTATCCTCTCTCTGGGGAATAAAAACGCCTCGAATTGGAATCGCCGCATTAAATCCTCACGCCGGGGAAGCTGGCCTCTTTGGAAATGAAGAAAACGACGTGATTAAGCCAGAAATTGAAGCTTTAACGCTGTCCCACTCGAATGAATTTCAACTCGCAGGCCCCTTCCCGGCAGATACTCTTTTTGCCAAACAGAACTTAAGCTCTCCTAGCGAAAGATTTGATGCAATTGTCTGCATGTATCATGACCAAGGACTAATCCCAGTAAAGCTTCTTGATTTCCATAAGACCGTCAATATAACCTTGGGTCTTCCAATGATCCGGACTTCTGTGGATCATGGCGTGGGATTTGATATCGCAGGTAGAGGCATCGCAGACCCATCGAGCCTTTGCTCGGCGATAGATCTTGCAATGGATTTTGTCCAAAAAAGATTTTGAATTATTTCGGGGCTATTAATTACGAAAAGCAGGGATCACAAAAATGAAAACAGAAATTAATCCTTCCATCTTTCGAGAGTACGACATTCGAGGAATTGCAGGCCGAGATCTAAATTCGGAATTTGCAAAACTTTTAGGCATCGCCTACGCTCGCTACATAGCAGGAAGAGCTATCGTCGGAGGCAAAAAAATCGCGACAGTTTCCGTGGGATGGGATTGTCGGCTTTCGAGCGATAGCTATGCGTCCGCTCTCGTATCCGGTCTATTAGAAGAAGGACTGAATGTGATTCGATTAGGTGTTTGCCCTAGCCCGCTTACTTACTTCAGTATTTTTTCCCTCAACCTAGATGGGGGAATCATGGTTACGGGTTCACATAACCCCGCTGATTATAATGGTTTCAAGATTTCCGTAGGCAAAGACACAATCCATGGCCACCAAATTCAAGAAATTCGTGCGCTAATGGAGAAGGCATCAGAAAATTACCAGCCCAACAAGAGCCCTTCACAAGCAAATCGTTCAGAAGTATCGGATATTTCGATTATTCCCCGCTACATAGAACATTTACTCAAAATTACAAAACCCCTCAAACGTAAAAAAATCGTACTGGATGCCGGAAATGGAACCGCTAGCACCGTAGCCCCTGAATTATTTACAAAATTAGGCGCGGAAATAATACCTCTATTTTGTGAACTTGACGGACGTTTTCCCAATCATCATCCTGATCCCACCGTTCCAGAAAACCTCCAGCAGTTAATTCAAAAAGTAAAAGAAGAGAAAGCCGACTTTGGTCTGGCCTTTGATGGTGATGCAGATCGCCTAGGTCTCGTTGATGAAAACGGAAGAATTATTTACGGCGATGAACAAATGATTCTATTCTCCAGATCCATACTAAAATCGATTCCTGGCGCCACGATTATTTCAGAAGTGAAATCTAGCTATAAGCTCTATAATGACATTGCGGCTAAAGGCGGCATACCCATCATGTGGAAGACCGGTCATTCGCTGATCAAAGCTA
>JBDSKY010000243.1:0-7695 GCA_039916675.1 Bdellovibrionia bacterium | reverse complement strand
CAACACTGGTACGACAATGTTGCTGGGACAAGGCAACTATTACTTTATGGGAGCACACTTTGGACTTGAAGCCGGTGTTGCTCTCAGTTCCTGGGCAGGTGAAATATCCACTCTGACCGCCGCAGGTTCTAACACTTCCCTGGTCTACGGCCCCGTAGCAGGCTATGACCTCAAAATTGACAAAACTATCTCGCTAGGACTAGAAGTTCACTATCTGTTCTCTACTGCTCAAAATGCTGTAAATAATGTCCAGACTTTGGCAAGTTTCAAGATCTGGCTGTAAGTTTTAACAAAATATAGTACGACCTAAGCAGGTAAAATGACTCTAAACATCGTGTAAAACAGAGGAAATTTATGAAAAAAGTAATGTTATTGTCTCTTGGGATTTTGGTTCTTTCAGTTTCGAGCTTCGCCTTCGCAAATAACGAAGCGGGTACCGACGTTAAAAATGCTGTTGAAGATACCAAAGTAGCCGTAAAAAAGGGCGCGAGAAAAGCTAAAAAAAGCGGTCGCAAAGCAGTTGGAACTAATACAAAAGGTAAAGAGGCTAAGGACGCAGTAGAAGATCGTAAAGACGAACTCGAATCTTCGGTAAATAAAATCGAGAATAAAGCGAAAGAATAGTCCTCGCTCTGCATTCAGCGATAATAAGCTGGATCTCTGTTCCAATAAATATGAAGTTTATTATCGCGGTTATCAATCTTACTGTTTCTTTGGCTGAGGCTTTAGGGGGCGACCATTATGAAGTGGGAAATTGTTATGGAGATACTGGTCGCCTCAAAGCATTGACACAACGCATCCGCCACAAAAAAATTAAAGTTCCTAACGATGTTTGTACAATAAAATAATCAACTAATTAGCCGTCAAGCCGGCTTGTGAGACTTGCAGTGAGCTTGATTAATAGCCCCGGCTATCACATTTTCACAATCATTTATTGAAAATGGTTTATGCAGGAAAATCGGAAAAGGACTTTGATTTCCACACATTCTCAGAAAATTATCAACCGGCATTCCGGAGGAAAGTACAAACGGGATATCCGGATAGCGTAATTTACAGGTTTTCCAGAAATCTATTCCATTTCTAATGCCAGGCGTCAAAACATCTGCAAAAAAAATGTCATAGGGTCGAGCATTCATTCGACCTTTCGTACGAAGCTCAGCCCAGGCCTGATCTGCAGTCGTGACCCAAGTAATTTCCAAGTGCGGTTCGATATGCTGAAGAACCCTTGTTAGAACCGTCTGGAGGCAGAGATCATCTTCGACGACAAGAACTTTGAGATGAGGCGAAGATTGAGGCTCAACGATAACTTTATTTGTCATACGGTCTCCATGAGTTTAGATAATAATAGAATACTAATTTAATACAGTACCTATAAGGAGATCCTGTGGAGATTTCTTAATGAATTTCTATGAAATCGCAACACCTTCAACATAAATCTAAAATGTTGAGCTGACAGAATAGGGTAACAGGATTATCAGAACAGGAGGCCTTATGGTTATGGAAATGCTTGAATGGATGTGGCTAGGCGCACCCGCCGTACCCAACTCAGTTTTGGTAGTAGAGGATGACCCGAGCCAAAAGCCGATCCTAGCAAGAATTCTCTACGCCTTTAATCCTTCCATGGATCTATTGTGGGCCTCGAGCGCAGAGGAAGCCAAAAATATTCTGAATGAAAAGCCGATTGATCTCTTAATTACAGATATTCTGTTGGAAGGAGAAGGTACGGGAATCGATCTTTATCAAGAATGCGCCAAAGCCAATAGCCATCTTCCCGTCTTGTTTATTTCAGGCCTGTCGGCAGCCACCCTCGAAAAACGTGGGATTTCGCTATCGAAATCCGGGATAGAAGAATCTGCCATTTTATTGCCCAAACCCGTTTCACCCCTGAAATGTCACGATTCTATCACTGAATTAATGCGGAGAAAAGCCTGGGAAGACATGGCTACAAGCTACCTGTCCACCTACATTTAAATTGTCAGAGCCTTCCATATCGCACTCCCTGCGTTTCTATAATAGAGAAAATACACCTTTCCGAGTTCACCATACAATTAGAGGGAACAATAGAATTGCCGGGATCTGTATGTGCAATAAACCAGAAATTAACCGATTGACCATTGGAGCCCCGTGTCTCTGAATCCGAGCTTTTTACAACATAGTGATCCCCCGTTTGCGACCTTAATTCGGCATTCCAGACTGATTCGATATTTTGCATTAAATCAAATTCCAACTGCCAATTACCACTTCCCGGCTCTCTGTTTGGGATCGTTATAGAGACTTCAAAAGTATCTTCTCGCATCGAAATAATCTTATATTCAACTGCTGGCATCCCAGCCCAAGCATTCGACAAATTGATCACGCTGAAGAGGCATAAAAAATTCAAGCTAAAATTAACTAAATCCATTAACTTATTTTTTTTCATAGATTCCTTTCTATTTAAAAATCCTACGCTTTGAAAATAGACACTCCTTCTTGCCTCTGCAAAACTATGGCTCTTAGTTCGGTTGAAGCAGCTTCAAATTCCTTCCTTAGTTTCAAAATTAGTTCCTTTTGAATGGAAGCAAGACCGATATTGTCTCCGTTTCTGGCAGACGTTTCCATTTGTTCACAAATTTCGATAAGATTTTTTGCTCCAACATTGAAACACACGGATTTCAGAGCATGTGAGTTTTTCTCAATACCCTTCATCTCCAGCATTTCGAGCGATTGTTGGACAGCTTGATATTTCTCCACTCCATAAGAAAAGAAACACTCAACAAGCTCACAAATGATGTCTGGTTGATCTTTGGAATTTAATTTTTCTAAATCTTTGATTTTTTCGAGATTAATTACTTCAGATTTCATAGTCACTGGCATATCCGTTTCCTTTGCAACGTTACTTGAACCCTCCAACCAAAAGCCGATCGTTTCCTCTATCTGCTTCAACCTCATAGGTTTAGTTAAATAGTCATCCATTCCGGCATTTTTTGTTAACTCGCGATCACCTGCAAAAGCATGGGCTGTTAAGGCAATAATGGGTATCCTCGTACCCCCTGTGGTCTGCTCTATCTCTCGAATTTTTTGAGCCGCTTCATAGCCATCCATCTCCGGCATCTGGCAATCTAGAAAGATGATGTCGTAACTGCCCTCGCGGAATACATTCACGGCTTCTCTGCCGTTGGCCACCAAGGTGCCCTTGCACCCTAGCCTTTTCAGGAATCTTCCGATCACCTTTTGATTTGTAGGGTTATCCTCGGCTACCAGAATGCGCGCATTTCCGACCAATTCAGTTTTAGACAATGTTTCCCACATAATTCTTCCTCTAACTTCCTTAGTATATAATCGCTAAGCCAATATTTGATGAAGTCCTATTGCGATTTCTTCACATTATCTCCTAACTTAAATCGAATCTCTTGAATTTATCCGGACTCTCATTCATATTTAAAAATATGGTAAAAATTCTACTAATTGAAGACGATCCGACTTCTCAGCTTCTTGTTCAACGGACTCTGAGTAACGGATCTTTTGAATTGCTTATTGCCAATTCTTCGAATTCGGCTTTGGAGCTTTTGGAAAAAAATAAAATCCACCTCATTATTTTGGACTTAAGTCTTCCAGATCTAGACGGCATGGAACTCTGCTCTCAACTTCAAGGCCAATCGGAAACTCAAGATATTCCTATAATTGTACTTACAGGGCATTCGGATCTCCCGAATAAAGTAGCGGCCTTTTCAATGGGGGTCGAAGATTACATCGTTAAGCCTTTCAACCCCTTAGAGTTCCGGGCTCGCATCGAGGCAAAATTAAGAAAAATTCAAAAAGTGAAAGACGAAGATGAAATCCTCAACAGAGAAGGGATTAATTTGAATGTTTCTCGTCAAAAAGCGTTTATCATGGCTGATGGGACTAAACACGACATGGGCCTGACGCCGCTTGAATTTAAGATTTTATACCAATTAGCCCGGCGTGAAGAAAGAGTTATGAGCAGGGAACAACTCCTAGACAAGGTTTGGGGATCCGCCACAATAATTTTGGACAGAACCGTGGATTCTCATATTTCATCTTTACGAAAGAAAATGGGAACACTTTCAAGGTACATTGAATCCATTCCCCGGGAAGGGTATCGCTTCTCTACCCAAGGATCACCCACGGATTGAGGGCTGACCCGAATTTATCTCATGACCAAGTTCAAAAGGAACGGTGAACCAGAAGGTTGACCCGTGGCCTAACACACTATTTACACCTATCTGACCACCCATGAATTCTACCAGTTTTTTTGTAATCGAAAGCCCTAGGCCGGTTCCCCCATATTTACGGGTGGTCGATCCATCCGCTTGAATGAAGGGGTTAAATAGTTTTTTGATAGTCGACTCTAGAAGCCCGATACCGGTATCTACAATTTCAAATTTCAAGGTCGAGGGGTGTGAATCTAGCGATGTCCGCAACGTCACCCCTCCCTTCTCTGTAAATTTTGCAGCGTTGTCCAAGAGGTTGAGTAGAACCTGACCCAACTTCCCGGGATCACCGCGCACCCATTTGGGCACATCAGGCGCAATTTCCATTTTCAGAAAAATATTTTTCTTATGAACCTTGAACTTTATAACGCTGATTTCTTTTTCGACTAATTCTTCGACAGAAAAATCGATATTTTCGATTTTAATTTTTCCTGATTCAATTTTTGAGAAGTCCAGTAAACCACTTACAATTTCTAAAAGTAACTCTCCAGATTCTTGCAAGGTCTGAAAAAGCTCACTTTGTTCTTCATTTAAAGGCGTCGACAGTATGAGCTCACACATACCAAGAATCCCATTGAGTGGGGTCCTAAGTTCATGGCTGATATTGGCGAGAAAATCTGACTTGAGGCGGGAAGCCTCAAGTGCTTTTTCACGAGCATTTTTTAATTCATCTTCTGCTTGTTTCCTGAGAGTGATATCCCGAACAATAGTTACAAATCCCGTTAATTGGCGCGATTCATTTCGAACGGAAGATATGAGTTCGTCCGCCCAAAAGACAGAGTTATCTTTACGAATTCTCCATCCTTCAGCTGTAGAGACCCCCTGCTTAATCGCAACATCCAACTTTAAGTTTGAAGCCTCAGGATTGGACTCTTTCTCTCTATAAAACGAAGAATAATGCCCCCCTACTACCTCCTCCGACTTGTAACCAGTCATGTTCTCTGCGCCAGGGTTCCAATGGATAATATTTCCGTTAGAATCAGTCATAAAAATTGCGCACTCTTTAACAGCTCCCACAAAAAGGGAAAACCGATACTCGCTTTCCTTCAGGGCATCAGCTGTGAAACGCTGCATTTTTCGAAGCGAAGATTCATGAAGCTCCCGACTCACAGCAGGAATTAGGCGTTTGAGATTCCCTTTCATCAAATAATCGTGAGCTCCACCTCGCATCGTCTCTACTGCCGTAGATTCGCCAATTGCACCAGAGATAACAATAAACGGAATATCCAGTTTAACTTCCTTTACCATGGCCAAGGCCACTAGGGCATCAAAACCAGGCATCGAATAATCACAGATGATGAGATCCCAATCTTTCTTTGTCAAAGCTGTAGTTAAACCGTCGACAGTATCAATCCTGTGGCAGTGGACCTGATACCCGCCTTTTTCAAGCTCACGCGTGATTAAGAAAGCATCGTCTTCGGAATCTTCGATGAGAAGAAGGTTTAAGGAAACTATTTTTTGACTTGTCATACTTTTTCCCAACACAGCCGTTCAACTATAATATCAGTCAATGCTTCTTAAATTCAAAGGAAATTTTCTTTCCTATTACCAACACATCGATACGAAAAACACGAAACTTAATTGAGTCGTCTACTTTTTTAGGATCCCAGGGTTCCATTAAATGAATTTATGATAATTTTTCGTTCAAATAATTTTTTATTCTCCTTGAACTAAGAAATTTTATCAATCTAGTTAAATTCTATCTCCAAGTTATCAGGCATCTTTCTACAACATATGAAGAAGATATTAAGATCTCTTCTTAACTAAAGAATAGCAGATGCAGATTTCATCACACGACTCCAACTCACCCATAATAGTATACAAATATACTTGTAAATGTAATGCGGTGCGAACTCTGACGCGAATCAGAGAAACTTTTTTCTCAAAGGAGGCTCCAAATGACAGCTATGACTATAAGAATCAGAAGCTCAACTATGATAATCCTCCTACTTTCTTCTACTTTATTTCTGGCACCGGATGCGTGGTCGGCAAACAAGCTTACTGTGAATTATCACGTCACCTATTCTTGGGCCACAGGCTTTGAAACGACAGTAACTATTCGAAATCGAGGCCCCGAAATAGAAAACTGGCGATTAGAATTCGATCTCGCCCATACTATTGAGGCCACTTCTAACGCCATTTTGGAAGAACGTGTGGGAGATCATTACGTCATAAAAGGTCCGGAACAAGATCCTGGAATTCCACCTAATGGATCGGTGACGTTCTGGTTTGTTGCTAATCTGGAACCACACCAGTCCCAATTTCCTGGTAACTGCCAGCTGAACTCTGAATCCTGCAGGTTTGAAAGTTCTTCCGAAGTAGCTAGCTTGGAAGCAAACACTTCCACTGAAACAGAAGGAATCAATGATTCCGCGCCTTCGGAAAGCGAGGCTAAGCAGGAAAGGCAAATCAGCCCCTGGGAAAGTAGGTTTTTAAACTTTATACCAACGTTTCAAGGAGCCTTTCGCTAGTTTCAATTTAACAATAATGAAGGAGAAAACTTTATGAATATATTTAAAAAAACTGTATTCCAGGCAACGATTGCTCTGACAATTGTTACGGGAGTTGCCCTGAACCCGAGCCGGGCCGACCCAATGGAAACAATGTCAGTTCAAAAAACTGATTCCAGCACATCCACGATGGGGTGTATTGTATCCCTTTTGAAATCTCTCTACAGCAGTGTTCCTGGGCTCTATTTTAAATACAATTGTGCGCACGACCGTGAGACGGATCGATATCGTTGGGAATTTATTTATAAAAATAACATATTTACTGGAGAATCTGACACCTCTATGGAGTTCTGCATTAGCGATCTATCCACCGAACTTAATTTAAACATTCCCATCATAGATATTAGTCTTAATCATCGCTGTCAGCGAAACGAAAGAGATGAAAGGGACCCGTTTTACTTTTGGAAGTATGATCTAAAATTCGACCAAGACCGCTCGAATTATTGATAAAAAAATACCATTTCGCACCGTTCCAATAAATGGTGCGTAGCAAAAAGTATGGCTAAAAATGCAATAATTTCAACTAGATAGATTCTCGATACAGAGACAATAAAGAATACTATACTTTTAAAGCCTTCGTGCTATAATGCGATCTTGTTAGTGAATCTGCCTTCTTTCAGAGCCTGCGACATAGTGTCCATATCTCTAAAGTGGCTCCCAGCACCTTAGGAGGTTTTATGGGTAAAAAACTATACGTTGGCAACTTGCCATTTTCAGCAACCGATCAAATTCTTTCCGACACTTTCGCTCAATGCGGAACAGTCGAGTCATCGAAGATCATCATTGACCGCGACAGCGGTCGTAGCAAAGGTTTCGGATTCGTGGAAATGTCCACTGAAGCTGAAGCTCAGCTTGCAATCACCAAATTCAATGGCGCAGATTATGACGGCCGAGCAATGACCGTAAATGAAGCTAAGCCTATGGCTCCTCGTGAAAATCGTGGCGGCGGCGGCGGCTTCGGCGGCGGCGGCGGC
>JBDSKY010000242.1:0-3614 GCA_039916675.1 Bdellovibrionia bacterium | reverse complement strand
TCCTTTGCTTCTCTTGCTTCGATTCCTTTATCAAGCCATTTTTTCGTTTTCACTACGTGTTTATTTACTTGCCGCTTTGTCTCCGATTCCAAATCTGGCTGCTGGCCATAGTCTTGCTCAATTGTTTCTCTTGTATTTTGATATCGCTTCGCTTTGTGTTCATGGGACTTAAATTTGCCATCAGCATGTGCTTCTGCCTGATCGTAGTGGCCCGACTCCAAATGCTTCTTATAGATTCCTTCTGCAAAAGAGGGCGAATAGCTGAAAAGAAATACCAATGGAAGAACCTTCTTCGAAATTTTCATAAACTTACCTTTATGAATTATGCTATGGGATATTTGAGAAGTTTCAACCTATTTTTTCACTCTCCTTGTCGAATTCAGGTAGCCATTCGACTGCACCAAACTTTGCAAAGCATCTATCCGATATGAGGTTAAAGTTCGATCTGTACTGGATTGTACTCGACTCGGCTCAACGCCTCCATAAGTGGGCCCCTATACTCTTTTACCCACGGAGCTAGCCAGGATTCTTCGGGATTACTTTGGACCAAGTAGGCTTGAAATTCATTTTTGAGCAGGAAATCATTGGTTACATCGTAAGTCACAGATAATATGTTTCGAATTTCATTTTTGTCGCTGTCTGCCACTTGTTGCTCCCAAAACTGATTTACCGTCTCACGGTAGAGAGGCCGCAGAAAATAATTAGCATGTTGCAGTTCGTGAGAGACGACGGTGTCCCAACTCATTCGGCTATTTACAGCAAAAGTGATCACAACAAACTGAGATCTTTTAGCAAGCTCGGGGAGAAAAAAATCACGATAAAATTCTTTCTCCAATTCGTTTAGACAAAAAGAGGAGTCCGTCTCACATTTTTTTATTGCTGAAGTATAAAATTGCATCAGGTCCACTGATGTCAGGTCATGACCACCGACCCGAATCAAGCCTGCTTCAATAATTGGAGAATCACTCTTAATCACTTCTCCTTTTGCCACCCCAAAATCCCCTTCAACAAAGATCGAAGCGCGTATCATCGCTCTGTTCATATCTACTTGCTCATAGCTCGCACAGAGAAAAGTGTGATCAAGCTCTTCCAGTTCGGCACACTCGGTATAAGGTTGCTCGTGGGTGCCTGTATCCCCAATATTACTACTCCACTCCTTAATTCCGTGGGCCGCTGAGATTTTAGACACGACTCGAATTTCTGCATGGACGGAAGTGGTGCCTAGTAGACAAACTAAAATGAAGAACTTATGCATGGAAACTCCTGAACTCATCACGATTGAAAATTAAAACCAGATCGCGAGTAACAAGCCACGTTACTTATTTCAATCATTAATTTTCGTCCCAACCCGAGTCTGTGAGACAGGTACCGCTAGGCCTAGGACCGTTCAATCCCCGGATCACTCAACACTAGGATCGCCTTACAACTGTTTTGCGAATAATTTTCGATCTATAGACGACTCAGACTTCGAAACTATTTTTTGAAAAAGGAACAAAGATGAAAACAAAAAGCCTTGTGACTCTCACCCTGATCTTTTTCGACGCAGAGGGTTTCCCCTTCCAGCTAAGAATGTTGTAGACCTAAGACATACTCCCAAGCTAGCGCGCCCTGCAGATAAGGCTGTATGGATTCACGACTACTTCAATTGAGTTTGTATTTCGACTTAATCTTACTACTTGATATTGTGAGTCATATCTATATAAGTCTGTCACGTTCGAAAATAACTATTGTAGTAGAGGAATTTAGGAATTATGAAAATTTATACAAAAATATCTTTGCTCTGTTTAAGTCTTTCAATGAGCTACGGGCCTAGCGTACTTGCCCAAGAAATTGACCTGGTCCAACATTTTGGAAAGTCTATTCTTGCTGTGACCGGCACACATCGGGCCTACAGTCGTGAGCACCGTAGGGAATTCCAACGGAACGATTCCGTCTACGTAAATAGAGAAGCAGAAGAAAATTGTAAACTTGCAGGTTTCACCAAAATGAAAGAGTTTTCCACTGTCTCCAGTAATAGCCCTGAAATCTGGATTCTGAAGAAGACCGAAAATGGTGAAGTGGTCTGTGAAGGAAAATCGAACTCAGGAAAATGCACCGTGGGAAAAAGGCCCTCAAACTACAGAGTCGCTTATTATTCTGAGAATGAAGAAGGATCGATACTTAACATCATGGCAACACCCCTGATCTTTATGGAGACTGCAACAATGAGTGCAGCTTTTTCTCCATTGGTTCTTGCAGCTCCCATAACTATACCTGTTTGTAGCCTCTTGGGACTTGCCGCCGGAGTGGCGACTTTGCCCGTAAAGTTGGTAGGATATACCTGTGAAAAAATATCTGACTATTGGTCAGGTGCTTACTCTCCAGTTGAGACACTTGTATTTGACCGTTTAATTTGCGAGTAGCTTTACGTTTTGTGCCACAACCGACAATAGAACCATGGGTCTAAGAAAATTTACGCGAAACCACAACGCCTTATAAAGTGGTAAGAAGTGTGCACATGTAACTTAACAGTGCCAAATATTGCGGTGCAAACAATGACGACGAACTGGCGGCCCGCCAACGACAAGGAGACTCACCCATGGCAATCTGTGAATCCTGTGGAAATGACTATGAACGGACAATTCAAATACAAATGAAGGGACGCACGCATGTGTTTGATTGCTTTGAATGCGCCATTCATAAATTAGCTCCTAACTGCAGCCACTGTGGAACTCGAGTTATTGGACATGGGGTTGAGATGAATACAGAAATCTATTGTTGCGCGCATTGCGCTGAGGCTTCTGGAAAGTCAGGGTTTCGGGATCAGATCCGAACCACGGATGCCGCCTGAGCTAGCTGACAATCGATGCTGCCGCATTTCACGCAAGCTCTTCCTTTACGCCTCCTATGCGGTTTTCCCTACAGCTTTCCGCTCATAGGTCCCCACAAGCTCAGCAGAAGCGATCACCTTTCCTTCCATAGCCTTTAGCAGATCCTCCTTCTCGCATCCTGGTGAGAGATCGAGTTTTTTAGATAAAGCAAAGATCTTAAAAAAATACCGATGACGCCCATGCCCCACTGGCGGCATTGGGCCAGTGTAACCGATTTCTCCAGCGGAATTTCTTCCCTGATTGGCGTGAAACGGCTCTGCCAACTGGGCCTCTCGTGTCATTCCCTCAGGGAGAGTCGAAATGGTGGGTGGAATATGATAAAGTAACCAATGAACGAAGGGTTTCTCCCTCGGAGCGTCAGGATCTTCGCAGATCAGCGCGAGTTCTTGAGCATCGGCTAGAAGGCCAGACCAACTCAACGGTGGTGAGAGATTTTCTGCTTCACCTGAATATCGACTTGGAATCATGTTTTTGTTTCTAAATGCAGAACTCTGTATTTGGAATTCCATTTCCGTACCTCCTGAAAGACTTTTCCAATTCGCTCTGTAGATCGCCCTAAGCAAACGCAGCCATAGCCAGTTGCAAATTAAATACCGTTCACGTTGTGTAATTTTTTTGCATAAAACTTGCATTTTGCATTTTTAAGGTAATGAAATCACGCCGGATTCTATTGTGGCTCGCAGCTATTGGGTTTTTCATGGAGACCCTGGACTCCACTATTTTAAATACTGCGTTACCCGCCAT
>JBDSKY010000241.1:0-3742 GCA_039916675.1 Bdellovibrionia bacterium | reverse complement strand
GCCGGGAACTATGATGGACGACGCTATGAAATGCTTTCAACTCTGGAATCTCTCAAACTAGAACCGCGCTGGCAGGAATCGATTCAAAGCAAGCTCGTGGCCTACTTTGACTACCGCGAACAGGTTCTATATGATGCCCTTCCAATCATACAGAATGATTCCACCAGCGACCGAGATCAGGCCGCTAAATGGCGAGACCACTTCTCCAAAGCGGCGCCAGAAGCTTCGAAGCTTATTTATGAAGCTCTCCAAAATGCGATGCCATCAAGTGCATTGAATTTCATCACCTCAAACGCAAATTTCGAAGCCGACTTCTTCTCCAAACTAGGGAATATGCCTGCTGCTAAACTTCGGGATCGTATACTCGTTTACCGAGAAACTTTCGACAAAGAATCCAGATCTCTCTCCGACAAATGGCGAGAAGTTGATTCCTTAGATCAATCTATAGATTCCATGGGCCGTTCAGCACAAAATGAACTTCGCGAGCTTTACCAACAAACCTCTCGAGATGTAGCCGCCTCGAGCATTAGCACAGAGAAATGGATTCGCTCCCTGACCGAAATAGTCTCAACCCTTCCGGTAACACCATCTTTCGTAGGTATCATCATTGAATTCATGAAGCTATTAGAGGCCCTGGAAACGCGTACTGAAAGCTACGCTGCGAGGCTTCGAGATATTTATTCCAACGAAGAGCGGGTGATCCTCGTCTTCAACAATACACGAAAGGATGTCTCCAGTTTTCTGAAAACTATGAACCTCAGCCTCTTGCAGAATGAGATGAATGAGATGCTAATCGGCACCGATCAGGCCGGACGCTCAACGGTTACTTCAGGGCAACAGGCGGATGCTGCTAAATTTTATGGCTCTCTATCTCCTATCCTCAAGGCTCATTATGAGCGTTTCGAAGATGCCTTTGAAGATTTTGTTTCTGAATTTGACCACATCTTCTTCAACGCCCTAGGTGACAAGACGATCGAAACTTTACTCGAACCTCAGTCGTGGCGAGACTGGTCAGACAATGTCCGTGGCATTGCTTTGGAATCCGCCCTCAAGCAAGTTCAAGAGCAGAGCGCACGTAATTTTGGTGTGGATCTAAATTTGGCTTCTGATCCGGCTCAACGAGAACTGATCCAAAAATGGGTTGCTTATAACATGGATGGTCTCAAAGAAAAGGTAGGTAAAGTCTACGGACTCAGCATTTCAGACCGTATTCAGATGGTAATCTACAGCTCGCTTCCTTCCAGTTTACGTGCAAAACTTCTAGAGCGCCTTAAAGAGAGCGAGAGCTACTGATTACTAAAACCGAAATTATCAAATTCCTTCAAAGGTTTTTGAGTCAATCTCAACACCCTCATCGTAGAATGTGGCTTTAATAGACACGGGGAGATTTATTAGATTTTTCGTACAGGAAAACCAGTAATCTTTTGCTCTGGGTAAACATGAAGCTACATCTTGATGGGCAGAGACTGCTGAATCCAACTTTGCCTCACCTGCTTCGAAGTCCAACCGTGGACAAAGACTTGCTGTAATCACACACCCGTTACCAACGGTTTTTGAAGTTACGCGAGTCCCTTGATGATACCGGAGAGTCACAAGTCGAAGAGCAGCGGCATCGTCTCGGCTGCAGCTAGAATACCAAGCAGATGCTCTCTTTGAGCAACTCTCTGGATCGGTTTGACCCTGAGTTTGAAAATCCAGCTGATCTTGACGATCTTTCAAGCCTAGGCGAGCACAATTTTGTGCCCGAACAATACAACCTTGCCCAGCAAACCCTTCAAAATGAAGAGCACTATTTATGCTATACCTAGAATAGAAAATATCATTGGTGTCGAGCGATTTGGCTGAACAACTGGAATAGTAAGCTGCCGCTCTTCCCTGGCAAGCCAAGGGATCTCGGTGGGCATCTTCGCTTAAGAAATCCAAAGCCCAAGTTCCCGCCAAAATACCCAAATGCGGACATCCTTTTAGGTTTCTGATTTCACAAGTTCCATTGCTAATATCGGCATTTCTAGACAAAATGTAGGGTTCAACTGCGGGGAGGACTCGATTACATCCGGTATTAGCAGGATTATAAATGATAGGGTCATTGAAAATTTCTATAAATTTAAATAAATTATACTCGGCGCGAGTGCCTCGAACAGGACATTCTCTTAGAATACAACCACCCCTGTTTGAATTTTCGCAATACCAATGAGAAATTGCAGCTTTACCAACACTATTTGAAAAGTAATTGTGGTGGACACTGGTAAAATGACTGCCGTCTCTGATTTTAATCATGTCGCCGGTACTCGACTCAAACCGATTATTAGAAATTTCATTGGAGACAGATTGGTGAGCCACGTAAATGGGATGAACCTGGTCCCCAGATGCATCACTGTCAATGTTACGAAATACATTAGAGGTTACTTTGTTATTGTTTGAGTGGGTAAGTCCCAAAGCTGAAAATGCAGTAATACCAGGAAAAACATATCGATTCCCGATTCTTTCAAAAATACAATTACTAATGCGGTTGTATGAATTGAAGGCCAGTGGATTGACTAAATTCCCTTGCAATAAAATTGCAGAAAGATAATTTTTTATCTGAAGATATTCAAATTGAAGATTGCTTCGTCCCCCTGACCAAACCAGGGTAAAAAAACTTTGCGCTAATCCCCTTCCATCAAAAATCGGCATATTATTTGGATTAAGCGCTCGAAAACGAATGAATCGATCACTCCTGACCGTTTTCCACTGGACCGATTGACCTACATAGGTGCCGGGAGCTATTAAGATCGTAATATCAACCGTAGGATTAGTTATCCAGAGAGTTTTAACCACCTCCTCAGCTTTTGCCACCGTCGCTAAAGCGACCGATTGAAATCTCCCTGAGTTGGCGTCGTTTCCCACAGGGGAAATATATAGATTAATTTCAAATCCAAACGCGCTCTCGACATGGCACAATAAACCCAATAGTAAACCTGGAAGTAGAAAAAGTCCTCGCATAACTTGTCCCCCGTAACATCTATATATATTCTGCAATAGTTTACTATATATGTCATGTAATTTAGTTGATCAGCCGACTATTTATTTTAGCGCAAAATTTCCCAATAAATTAAAGATTCAGGGGGATTATGGCCCAGGAGGCGGATTTATCACGACCCTTCCCAAGTTCTTGATTTATAACGAATATAATAAATCCTAAAGACTTAAGAGCACCCTTTCGTAACCAAATGCCCCTTCACAGACTCTAGCTATTACCTATAATTGGCACCGGTATCTCACGGTGAATACTTCCTTAGATAGTCAATTTACCAGGACTTTGATAATGTCTTGAATGGACAATTGAGTAAAATAGCGCTGTTGTTCGTGCTCTAACTTCTCCTGGAGTAGCTTATTTAGCTTTTCTGCCTCGGAAGATTTAAGTTCAATTTGATCTCCGTTTGAAAAACGGAAATATTGTTTGTGAAATTTATTCTTATAATCATAAAATGAAATACTTATAAGTTTCTCAAGCTTTATATCATAGAATATTTTTCCAGCTGAATTAAGCAAAGTAAATTCACGCTCAAGATCTGCATACTTTGAAGCATTGTAGTATCCAATATAAGCCGCCAACTTACCTCGATAGGCACCAGATGAAAAATTAGTAGAAAAGTAAGTATTAGCAGGAATCAATGCAACAGTTTTATCGGCAGTTCCCCCTTGACTCTGTGTGACTTTCAAATAGACGATTGCAGTACTTTTAAATTGTGAGAGGTCATAT